>JBLHLO010000051.1:0-10552 GCA_047621105.1 Alphaproteobacteria bacterium | reverse complement strand
ACCAAAACCCTGGTGGCTAGTGCGCGGGCCGCCTACATGGCGCGGCGCGGCGGCGATTTCGGTGTCACCATCGATGGGCCGATCACTGTTGATATGAAGAAGGTCAAGGCGCGCAAGGACGGGGTGGTGCGGCAATCGAACGAAGGGGTCACAAAATGGATGAAGACCATGAAAGGCCTCACCGTCTACGAAGGCCACGGCCGTTTTCATGGGCCCGATGCGGTTGAGGTCAATGGTGAGGTGCTGGAGGCCGAAAAGATTATCCTCAATGTCGGCGGGCGGGCCTTCGTCCCCGACATGCCGGGCATCAACGATGTGCCTTACCTGACCAATTCCGGCATGATGGATGTCGATTTTCTGCCCGAACATTTGGTGATTATCGGCGGCAGTTATATCGGCCTCGAATTCGCGCAGATGTATCGCCGTTTCGGCAGCCGCGTCACCGTCGTCGAAAAGGGCCCACGGCTGATTGCCCGCGAAGACGAAGATATCTCTGCCGCCATCAAGGAAATCTTGGAAAACGAAGGCATTGAAATACGTCTCAATGCCGATTGCATCGGTTTTGCGCGCCGCGGCGATCAAGTGGTGGTCACGGCCAATTGTGAACAGGATTCCGATAAAGAGATTATCGGCAGCCATGTCTTCCTGGCCGTCGGCCGACGGCCCAACACTGATGATTTGGGATTGGACAAGGCCGGGATCGAAACCGACCCGCGCGGCTATGTCACTGTCGATGACGAATTGCGCACCAACGTGCCGGGCGTTTGGGCGATGGGCGACGTCAACGGCAAGGGGGCCTTCACCCATACCTCATATAATGATTATGAAATTCTGGCGGCGAACATGTTCGACAAGGATCCGCGCCGTGTCTCAGACCGGATCACGGCTTATGGATTATTTATCGATCCGCCCTTGGGCCGGGTCGGTCTGACCGAAGCCCAGGTGCGGGAATTAGGGCGTAAGGCCTTGATCGGCAAGATGATGATGACGCGCATTGGCCGCGCACGCGAACGCAGTGAAACCCAGGGTTTCATGAAGATATTGGTCGATGCGGAGAGCAAGAAAATTCTCGGCGCGGCGGTGTTGGGAATCGGCGGCGACGAAATCATTCATTCGGTGCTCGATGTGATGTATGCGGGTGCACCTTACACGGTGATTCAGCGCGCCGTGCATATTCACCCAACGGTCACCGAATTGATCCCGACCATGCTCGGCGATCTCAAACCGTTGGAGTAGGGGGCTATACCGTTACGGCCTCACATGGCCGTAATTGACGACCTTCTTCACTCCTGGAGTCTTGGCGATCACCGCCAGGGTCTTTTTCATTTCTTCCTGGGAGCGCGCGCGTCCCAGCAGATAAACCGTGCCGAAGCTGTCGACGGCGGTGCGGAAGTTCACATCCGACACGCCCCGCGTGCCGATCAGATTGGCGCGCACCTTGGTGGCGATGACGATGGCCATTTTCCAATCGACCATCTGGGCTTTCTGACTCTTCTGATCTTGTTCCGACATATAGCGCACGTGCCAATAGAGCTGCTTGATGCCCTTGACCTTGTTCACCCCGGCGCGAAATTTATCGTAGGTCGCTTTGTCGTCGAAGATGGCGGTGATCAGGATTTTTTGCTCATAAATCTCGGTCGAGGCTTTGATGGTGCCGAGATTGGCCATCACCTTGTTGACGTCGATGACGATGCGGTTGTCTTCAAAAATATCCTTTGATTTACGCGCCTCGATGGCGCGGTCGATCAGGGTCTTGGGCCCGGTCAGAATATCCATAAGCTGTGCCTGTGCCGGTGTCGGCGCCAGTGGCGACAAGATACACAAGCCAAGGGCAAGAGGGACAAGGATGGAGGGGCGCATGGTCTGGGTCTTTCGCGGTGGGAGACGAGGCCCCATGATAGCACGGCGGAGGCGGCGAAAAAGAGGCAGGTTCGTTTAGTCGGCGCCCGGTCAGTGCTATGCTCGCCCTGTTTCCGGTCACCGGGATGGGCCGGAGCGGTCAGGGAGTGAGCAGCCGTTGCACCAGTGGATTCAGTCCATCATTTTCGATCTTGCCCGTCAATTGCGCTGGTCCTTTCTGCCGCCGTTGATGGTCTATCTGGCGGCGGGGGTGTCGGGGCTCACCGCCATCGTCGGCGCTTTTTTTGTGAAGGATTACCTGGGTCTGTCGGCAGCCTTCCTGGCGAGCCTTGGCTTCTGGGTGGGGATTCCCTGGGCGCTCAAGATGCCGATCGGTCATGTGGTCGATCTGATCTGGCGCTGGAAAGCGGTGCTGGTCTATCTTGGCGCATCGCTGATCGCCCTTAGCCTCGCCATGATGTATGGCCTGATCGCCCATACCCAGGCCTTTGCCGCCCTTGCGCCGGTTGAGGCCTGGTACGTGGCAAGCGCGCTGCTGGCGCCGGTCGGTTACGTCGTGCAGGACGTGGTCGCCGATGCGATGACCGTGGAAGCGGTGCCGTCGGTCGATGGACAGGGCCGTCCGTACCCGGAGGCCGAGATCAAGGGGATGCATACCACCATGCAGACGCTTGGCCGTTTTGCGATCATTACCGGTGTCGTTCTAGTTGCTGCCCTTAACATCGTCATGTTCAATGAGATCAAGACGATGAGCGAGGCCGACAAGGTCCGTATTTACGCCAATATCTACCTGATGGCCCAGGCGATCCCGGTGATCTCCATCCTCGGTGTGACACTAGGTGGCGTGATATGGCGTCAGCGCATGGCCCGGTTACGGCAACAGGGTTTCGGGAAGTTGGAAGCTGAACGGCTGCTCGGCCAACCGGTGGAGGCCACGCGGCCCAATTGGTGGATTTTGGGCGGGAGCCTTGTTTTCGTCGTCTTTACCCTGTCGCTCGGCCTGAGTGATTATGCCTGGTCACAAGAAGTCATATTCGCCGGTTCCATGGCGATCGTCCTCTTCTTGTTGCAGCGCCTGTTGCTTGAACTCAAGAGTGACGTGCGCCGCGCGCTGGTCGGTACCGCGCTGATCATCTTCGTGTTCCGCGCGGTGCCGTTGCCCGGCGCCGGGCTCACCTGGTTCGAGATCGACGTGCTCGGCTTTGACCAGCGTTTCCTCTCGGTGCTATCGCTGATTGCCTCGTGCCTGGCGCTTGTTGGAATGGTCGTGCTGCGGCCGCTGATGGCCAGCCGGTCACTGGCCTATCTTGTGGCCCTGTTGACTATCGCCGGGGGTATCTTGTTTCTGCCCAATATCGGGCTGTATTACGGGGTTCATCATTGGACCGCTGTGATGACGGGCGGCATCGTCGACGCGCGCTTCATCGCGATCATAGATACGGCCGTGGAATCGCCGCTTGGCCAGGTCGCGATGATTCCGATGTTGGCGTGGATTGCCAGGAACGCGCCAGCACATCTTAAGGCAACCTTCTTCGCCGTTATGGCGTCGTTCACCAATCTTGCACTTTCAGCGAGCAGCCTGGGGACGAAATACCTCAATCAGATTTTCATCGTGACGCGTGAGGTGCGCGACCGCACCACCGGCTCGGTGCAGGGGGTAGCTGATTATACTGAGCTCGGTTGGTTGTTGATCATGGTTACGCTCATCGGGGTGTTGGTGCCGCTCGCCATCATCTGGCTGGTGCAACATTCGCGCTACCGTACAAGTCAGTGATGGTAGCGTTACGGTCCGGATGGGGCCGATGCCGAAGCACATTGGGTGCGGGGGATGAGAGCGACGCGCTCTTCCGATACCTCCACATCAAGTTCCCCGTCGTCGTCGGCACCCGGCAGTTGAAGCAATAGGGAAGCGATTTCGTCTTGATCCGCGCCAAGCGCATAGGTCAAGGCGGTGTTGCCGTTGTTATCCTTGAGCGAAGTGTTGGCCTTCTTATCCAGCAGCATCTGGACGGCGGTGCGCTGGCCGTTCCACGCCGCGCGCATGAGCGGCGTCAGCCCCCCCCCTTGTCCTGGTGATTGATATCGGCGCCCCAATCGATCAATAACCCCACCATTTGGGGCCAACCATTGCGGGCCGCCCAGGTGAGGGCCGTACAGCCTTGGTTGCCGTCCTCATCGACGCGCGCGCCGGCCCGCACCAGTAAATCTGCGGCGACCGCGTTACCAAAAGTAGCGACCATGATGAGCGGCGTGACACCATTTTCGATTTCGATGTTGGGATCGGCGCCTTGGGTGAGGAGGGGGCGGATTGGGTCCGTCTCATTGCGTATCGCCGCCAGCTTGAGATCATCATCAAGCGCCGTATCCGCCGCCGCGCCGAAGACCGACGCTAGGGTGATAAGAAGAAAGAGTGCCACCAAGCGCCATTGCGGCCGTGGCATGGGCATGGGCATCATCTCCGTTAGTGGTGGTAAGAATGGTAAGGCCCATGATTATGGCCTTTCCATGACAATCCTATCGCTTGCAGGCCTTGGTGCGGAAAATGGGCTATTGGATAAATTACGGCGAAGGAATGAAACATGAATAACCGCATAATTGGGATCATTCTATTGGTGGGCGGAATCATTCTGCTGTATTTCGGTGTCAGTGCTTCAGATTCCCCTATGGATAGAGTGTCCGAAGCCTTCACCGGTAAATTTACTGATTCGACTATGCTCTATTTAATTCTAGGAGTCATAGGGATGATTGCCGGCCTTATCATGGTGACGCGCCGCAGCTATTCCTAGAGTGCAAGGCCCTTGCGTGCCGGGGGGGCAGTTAACCGCCTGCCGCGAATTTGACCGCTTCTTCGGCGGCGCGGATCAGGGCGCGGGCCTTGTTGCAGCTTTCCTGGTATTCGGATTCGGGGTCCGAATCGGCAACCACGCCGCCGCCAGCCTGGACATACATGGTGCCATCCTTGACCATGGCAGTACGCAGCGCGATGCAGGTATCCATCGCCCCATTGGCGGCGAAATAGCCGACCGCGCCGCCGTAGATGCCGCGCCGGGCGCTTTCCAGTTCATCGATGATTTCCATGGCCCGGACCTTGGGCGCGCCGGACACGGTGCCTGCCGGGAACCCAGCGATCAGCGCATCGAGCGCGTCGGCGCCGTCCAAGATATCGCCATCGACGTTGGAGACAATGTGCATGACATGGGAATAGCGTTCAATCACCATCTGTTCGGTGACGCGAACGGTGCCGGTTTTGGCAACACGCCCGACATCATTGCGGCCCAAATCGAGCAGCATCAGATGTTCGGCGATTTCCTTGGGATCGGCGAGCAGGTCATTTTCCAGTTCCTTGTCTTCGGCGACGGTCGCGCCGCGCGGCCGGGTACCGGCGATGGGGCGAATGGTCACGGTGCCGTCGCGCAGCCGGACCAGGATTTCGGGACTGGAACCGACCACGGCAAAGCCCCCGAAATCGAGGAAGAACAAGAAGGGTGACGGGTTGAGGCGCCTTAGCGCGCGGTAGAGCGCAATTGGCGGCAAGGTGAAGGGCACGGAAAACCGTTGCGAAGGCACCACCTGGAAGATGTCGCCGGCAAGGATGTAGTCCTTCGCTTTTTCCACCATCTCGTGATAGCGCGCGGGCGTCGTGTTCGATTGAGGTACCGGTGGCGGAGAGGCTTCATCCGACGTGGTCAGCGATAGATCGAGCGGTTGGGCTAGTGCCGCGACATTTTCGGCAAGCCGGGCGCGCGCTTGTCCGTAAGCCTCCGCGGCGGGGATTTTCGCATCCGGCCAGACCGGGGTGATCAGGGTAACCACGTCTTCGATATTGTCAAAGATGGCGATCACGGTGGGGCGCAGGAACATGCCGTCTGGTACGTCCAAGGTGTCGGGATTGGGATCGGGCAGGCGCTCCATCAGGCGCACCGTATCAAAGCCCATGTAGCCGAATAGGCCCGATGCCATCGGCGGCAGGCCATCGGGCACGGTGAGCCGCGATTCATTGATAAGCGCGCGCAGGCTGTCGAGGGTCTTTGCTTTGCATGGGGCAAAGCTCCCCGCGTCATTGAGGGCATTGCGGTTGATCTCCGCCGCTTCTCCCTGGCAGCGCCAGATCAGATCGGGTTTCATCCCAATGAAGGAATAACGCCCGCGTGTTGCCCCTCCTTCGACGGATTCGAACAAGAAGCTCATCGGCGCGCCCTTGGCGAGCTTGAGCAATGCTGAAACCGGGGTCTCTAAATCTGCCACCAGGCGCGTATAAACGAGCTGTGGCTGACCCGCGTCGTAGGCTGCATTGAAGGCGCCTGCTTCGGGAAGGACATCCATGGTTGGGTCCATCCGGTTAGGGGCGTTCCTGAAGGAGCTGGGGCTTAGTCTCAATCTTGTAGCGCCCACGTAAGGCGCCGACGAATTGTTGGATGAGATCGCCGCTAAGTCCCTGGCTAATTTCTTCGGCTAAAGCGGTGGCTGTGTCGGCCTTTTCCTTGGACGATGGATCACGCACCTTGGTCAGCACTGCGACCGTATAGCCGCCGGGGCCTTCGGCCATCGCCGTTTCGCCGGGTTTGAGTTTAAATAATTGGTCCATCAACGCCGCCGGTAAACCGCTTTCAGCATCGTGGGTTAGGCGGGTGAAGGCGGGGGTGGTCTTGATGGCGAGCTTTTCGGCTTTCGCCACGGCTTCAAAACTGCGTCCGCCCTTAATCTTTTCAACAAGGGCTTTGGCGTGCTTTTCAGTTGCTTTGGCGCGGGCATCCCCCTTCCATGCGGTGATGATGGCTGAGCGCACCTCGTTGAGGGGCTGGACCTTCGGCTGCGTCACTTTATTGACATGCAAAATAAAGAAACCGCCGTTTTGGGTTTCGGTCAGCGCACTGTCCTGGCCATCAGGGGTTTCGAAAACGGTGCGTAGGAAACTGGGTCCCTTGGGCAATCCATCTACGGCTTCGCCGGCCCCATTGCGCCCACTGGCATCCAGGGACAGGGCGCGTCGCGCCTTGAGGTTGCTCTGGCGGGCCGCTTCATCCAAGAGGGCGCCCGCGGCAAGTGAATCTTCAAGCTTATTGGTCATGCCGAATATGGCATCCACCGCTTCGCGCTGGGCAATCGCCTTGCGCAATTGTTCGCGCGCTTCTTCGTAGGTTGTGACCTTGCCGGGTTGGATATTTTTGACCCGCAGGATATGCCAGCCGAGTGAGGTTTTGATCGGCTGGCTCATGGCGCCCTTTTTAAGGGCGAAGACAAGCTCGGTTAGTTGGGCCAGCATATCCTTCTTTTCGACCCAGCCTAAGGACACGGGCTTAAGGGGTTTGCCATTTTCGAGGGCCGCTTGTGTAAGCGTTTTCCCCGCGGCAATGGCCTTGGCTGCAGCTTCGGCGGCCGCTTGGCTGCGGAACACCACTTGTTCAATGTCACGCCGTTCATTTGACGAGAACTCGTCCTTGCGTTCGGCATAGGCCTGTTTCAAGTGGTCCTCGGGCACACGAATTTCGCTCGCCATGGCAGCGGGATCGAGGTGAATCCACGTCACGTCGCGCAGTTGAGGCGCCATGAAGCGTTGTGAGTTGGCCTTGTAAAAAGCCTGGACCTCGATTGATGTGGGTTCCTTCACCGTGGTCACGGTCGGCAGTTTGATGAATTTTGCCTCGCGCCGCTCAGAACGGAAACCGACGAGCGGATCGACCATCGCTTTCGGGGTGGAGACGGCCGCTGACACGGCGCGGTTGATCTCGGCCGAGGCGAGGTCACGCTTCAATGTGGCAACGTAATAGGCTTCATTCATGCTGTTTTGAGACAGCATCAGGCCAAAAATGGCGTGGTCAAATTGCCCTTGGCTGTTGAAGAAGGTTTCATCCGACTTAATCCGTCGCGCGACAAGCGCATCAGAAATAATAATACCGAGATCGCGTGCGCCCTGTTCCACAGCGGTACGATTGATCAGATTATCCAGCACCTGTTGTTCAATGCCCATGCGGGAAGCTTGGGCACGGTCCAGACGTCCACCGAACAGCGGTTGCAGGCGATAGATCTCCTCACGCACGGCATTGAGCACGGTGGAGCGTTTCAGCTTGGCATCGCCGACGGTGGCGACCACAGGGTCGCGTTCACCAAGGAAGATGTCGTTGATCCCCCAGACGGCGAAGCTGAGGATGAGAAAACCGAGCAGGATCTTGATGACCCAGGACGAAGCCTGATTGCGAAGCGCCTGTAACATCTCTGAACAACGTCCAATAAGTCATTGAAACAAAAAGGGGTGAAGCGGTGGCCAAATGAACCCCGGCCAGCGCCCGGCATCATAAGTTGGCCCCCATCGCCCTGCAACAAGGGATTGTAGCTCTTAAATCAAGCTTTCGTGGGCTACCTTTGACCTTGCCGCCGGTCATGCTAAACAGCCGGTTGGATATGAAATCAGGGGGACGCGTGTGGCTGGGCCAAAAAAACTGATCGCTGGAAATTGGAAAATGAATGCGGGCGGCGCCGATGGGGTGGCCCTGGCCAAGGCGGTGGTGGCGGTGTTTAAAAAGGATGCGCCTAATTGTGAGGTGCTGCTTTGCCCGCCGGCGGTGGTGCTAGCGGCGGTCAGCCATGTGGTTGATGGGACCGAAATCGTCACGGGTGGCCAAGATTGCCATGCCGAGGCTTCGGGGGCTCATACCGGTGATACCGCTGCTGCGATGCTCGCCGCAGGGGGGGCGACCTATGTCATTGTCGGCCATTCGGAACGGCGGACCGATCATAGCGAAGGTGATTTACAGGTGCGCGCCAAGGCGATGGCGGCGTGGGCTGCCGGGCTTGTTGCCGTCATCTGTATTGGCGAAACCGAGGCTGAGCGCGACCAAGGGCAAACCCTTGCGGTGCTTTCACGCCAGCTTACGGGGTCGGTGCCTGAGGGCGCAAATGCGGATAATACGGTGATTGCCTATGAACCTGTCTGGGCCATCGGTACTGGGCGCACGCCGACAGTGGCCGAAGTGGCCGAAGCCCATACCCATATTCGGGCCCATATCCAGACAGACATAGCAGGGGCAGATAATGTGCGCCTCCTTTACGGGGGATCGGTTAAACCCGATAACGCGGCTGTACTGATGGCGGTTGCCAATGTTGACGGCGCCTTAGTGGGCGGCGCCAGCCTAGATGCGAAGGGTTTTCTGGCCATTGCCGCTGCCTGTCCCGGGGTCGCCTAAGTCCTGCATGTTGGCGGGGATTCGCATGGCGGCGGCGATGGGCGAGGATAGGGCCGAGGAGGGGCATAATTGGCCCTTTCAATCGCGGGCCGATGGACTTATGTTCCTGCCAGTTTTCGACCAGCAGGTTTAAGGGTCTCCATGACGACCATACTTCTAGTCATCCACCTATTTTTGGCAATTGGGCTCGTGATTTCGATCCTGTTGCAGCGCTCCGAAGGGGGCGCGCTCGGCATTGGCGGTTCGGGCGGCGGCGGCGGTGGCGGTATGATGACGGCGCGTGGGCAGGCAAATTTCCTGACCCGCGTTACCGCAGTCCTTGCTACGGGCTTTGTCATTACTTCGTTGGTTCTCGCCATTGTTGCCAGCCAAAACCGCAAACCGCGCTCTGTGATCGATGCCGCGCCGGCAGTACCCACGCAGGGTGCGCCAGCCAAACCTGGGGTGCCGGTTGCACCGCTCGGGCGTTAACACCGCTTAGTTTGGGAGCAGGGGATCAAGGGGCGGCATAGACAGGCCGCTCTTTTCACATTTGCGGGGCTGATACAGCGATGGCAAGTCGTTTTTTTTGCATATGGACAAAGTTTTTGAATCGGTGATGACGCAGCCATGATGTATCTTCTTCACCCATGACGCGGTTTATTTTTATCACGGGTGGCGTCGTGTCCTCCCTGGGCAAGGGGCTTGCCTCTGCAGCCCTCGGCGCGCTTCTTCAGGCTCGAGGCTACAAGGTTCGCCTTCGCAAGCTTGATCCCTATCTCAATGTTGATCCTGGGACGATGTCCCCGACTCAGCATGGTGAGGTTTTTGTCACCGACGATGGTGCTGAAACTGATCTCGACCTCGGACATTACGAGCGGTTCACTGGCGTGCATGCGCGTCAGTCCGATAACGTTACGACCGGACGCATCTATTCGACGGTGATCGCGCGCGAACGTCACGGCGATTACCTGGGCGCGACGGTCCAAGTCATTCCCCATGTGACTGACGCGATCAAGGAATTCATTGCTTATGATCCGGGCGATGCTGATTTTCTATTGTGTGAAATCGGCGGCACCGTGGGTGATATTGAGGGCCTGCCGTTCCTCGAGGCGATCCGCCAGTTCGGCAATGAAATCGGGCCAGAGAACGCGATGTATGTGCATCTGACCCTGCTGCCCTATATCCCAACGGCGGGCGAGCTTAAGACCAAACCGACCCAGCATTCGGTCAAGGAACTCCTCTCTGTGGGCATCCAACCCGATGTGCTTCTGTGCCGTGCCGATCGCCCGATCCCGTCAGAGGAACGGCGCAAGATTGCTCAGTTCTGCAACGTCCGTCCCCACGCCGTGGTGCAGGCATTGGATGTTGGGAGCATCTATCAGGTGCCGATCGCCTATCACGCCGAAGGTTTTGACCGGGTGGTGCTTGATTATTTTGGCCTCGATACCAGCAAAGAACCTGACCTCAGCCGCTGGATCAACATCATGGAACGCATCGTCAAGCCCGAGGGCGAGGTGCGAATCGCCGTG
>JBLHLO010000050.1:0-10577 GCA_047621105.1 Alphaproteobacteria bacterium | reverse complement strand
AAGCGCTTAATATTACCTCAGGTGAACCAATGAAATTGATGGGGATCACTGACATGCCGGAACTGGAGCGGCAGTTCGATATTCTTGCGGCGCAACTTACGCCAAATCCCTGTCCGACCCCACAAGCGGTTGCGAATACATATGAAATTTCGACGATGAGATTTCCCAAAGCGGTGGGCCTTAATCCGATGACACTTTGGAATCTCAGCTGGGTTAAAGAACTCGACGACGAAGATTTTATCGATGAGCTAATACAAAAAATGACGTGATCAGGGAGGGTGACATGACGGGTGCAGCAGCCAAGGTTTTTCACAATAATTGGATCGAAAATAATCCCCATCATCCGATGGAGCTCGTCCCCTCACCGCGCCGTGTGCGGGTTTTATTCGGCGGTGAGGTGATCGCCGATTCGACCAATATGGGCCTTCTGCGTGAACCGAAACACGTGCCCGTCTATTATTTTCCCAAAGAAGATGTGCGCATGGACCTGCTCACCCCCACCGATCATCACAGCCACTGTCTGTGGAAAGGCCATGGCAGCTATTACACGATCACTGCCGGTGGCAAGATCGCCGAGAACGCCGCCTGGACTTATGCCGACCCTTATCCACAAGTCCCTTATTTTAAAGACTATATTGCCTTCTACTGGGATCGCATGGATAGCTGGCTGGAAGAGGATGAAGAGATTTTTGTCCACGCCCGCGATCCTTTTAAGCGGGTCGATACCTGTCTTAGTCACCGCGAGGTTCGGGTGATGCTGGCCGGTGAGGAGATCGCTCGGACGACCGAGGCGCGCTTCCTATTCGAGAGCAATCACCAGACCCGCTATTATATTCCGTCAGATGATATACGCATGGATATGCTCGAGGCATCGCCCACGCGGACGTCCTGCCCCTATAAGGGCGACGCAATCTATTATCACGCCCGGATCGACGGCAAGCTGATCGAGGATATTGCCTGGAGCTATCCCGATCCCATTGCCGAATGCCCGAGGATCAAAGGATTGATCTGTTTTTTTGACGAGCGGGTGGATGAGATCTTGGTTGAAGGCAAACCGGTTGAGAAGATAGAGACAAAGTGGTCACGCTAAGATTCAGCTGTGCGGATATTTTCAGGGCGCCCGCCCTGCTGCCTGTGCCGCCGCAATGCCGGCAATTTTGCCGAATACGGCGCCTGAGACGAGGCCGCAGCCGCCCGGATAATTGAAGTAGAAGAGCCCGCCGGCGGTGCTGCCGCAGGCATAGAGCCCCGGAATCGACCGACCGGCAACATCAATGACCTCTGTCGCCGGGGATATGCGTAAACCCCCAAAAGTAAACGTCACACCGCAGGTCACGGCATAAGCCTCGAACGGTGGGGTGTCGATGGTGTTTGCCCAGTTCGATTTGGGTATGGTGAGGCCATCGGTGCCACGCCCATCCTTCACATTGGGGTTGAAGGGCGTTGCCGTCTGCACGGCTGCATTGAACGCCTCCACGGTGCGTAAGAACTGCGCGGCATCGACGCCATAGAGCTGTTCGGCCAGGGAGTCGAGGCTGTCTGCCCGAACCTTGGTTACTTGGCGGATGTGGTATTCATCGCGCAATAGGTCGAGCACTTTGGCATCGAAGATCTGCCAGGCGAACTGATTCGGTTGGCGCAAGATGACAGCGCCGTATTTGGCATAGGTGAAAGTGCGAATATCGGCGCCTTCGTCAAGGAAGCGCATTCCATCGGCATTGATCATGATCCCGTAAGGATATGAGTCCTTCTTGAAGTCGACACCGACGGTGATGTCGCCGAATTCAGGCGCACTCAGGTCCCAGGCAACCGAATGACAGCCCGACCAATGCCCTGCGGTGCTGGCCCCGATATCAAGCGCCATCTGGTGGCCTTCACCGGTATTGTGGCGCGTGCCGCGCACCTTGGCGAGGTCCCAGCCGGGGCCAAGATAGCGCGCGCGCCAGGCGCTGTTCGATTCAAAACCACCAGAGGCGATCACCACCGCTCGTGTCGTAATGGAGCGGGGGCCATCGGGTCCTTGCACGCGTACGGCTGTGATCCCCGCGTCACCGCGTTCAAGGGAGATCGCTCGGGTCTCATAAGCAATGGGGATCGCCGCCCGCTCAAGCGCCCGGAACAGGGCTTCGACAAGGCCCATGCCGCCGCCTGAGACGACGACAGTCGAGCCCCCGCGAAACCGCGTTTTGCCGTCTTCCGTATAGCCCTGGCTATGATAGTTGGGAATAAAGCGCACGCCGTGTTTGCGCATCCATTGCGCCGTTTCCAGGCTCGAATGGACGAGAACATCAACGAGACCCGCATCGCATCGGCCCTGGGTAACCCGCTCCATGTCGTCAAAATAGCGGTCGATGTATTCGCCGAACTCAGTATTGGCGATCTCTTCGGGGCTGAGGTCGGGGATGACCTTGAGCACGTCTTCGACCCCACGATAGGCGAAACGGAAGGCCCCGGCGGCGAAGGCTGAATTGCCGCCCCGTTCATCCTCCGGCGCAGCCTCTAGGATCAGCGGCTTTGCCCCGGTCTCCGCGGCGGCAAGCGCGGCGCACAGGCCCGCAACCCCAGCCCCGATAATGACTACATCCGCCTTGATATCCGCCATTTATGCCTCACCCCCGTGTCCATAAGCCGATGGCGCCTGGCACCTGTTGTATCAGAAGATGCCTGCTTCATGCACGGCCCGTCAAAGTGTATGCTGAACCTAAGAATAACGAATATCTAAACGGGAGGCATGACCAATGACAGCGAACAGAGATAGCAAAGCTCTAGCGGGCTATAAGTACGCAAACAATTGCACGGCGGTGATAGGCCTTGCCGTGGCGGCGGCGCTCATAGGCGCGGCATCACCGGCGCAGAGTGCATCGGTTGCTGATTTTTATAAGGGCAAGACGATGGACTACGTCGTCGGCTCCGGGGCCGGTGGCGGGTATGACACCTATGCGCGTTCCGTTGCCCGGCATATCGGCCGACACATTCCCGGCAAGCCTAAGTTGATCGTCAAGAACCTGCCGGGTGGGGGCGGCATTCGCGCGACAAACCTGCTGTATAACATTTCCCCCAAGGACGGCAGCACCATCGCAACGGTGAGCCGGGCCATGATCACCTTGCCGTTGACCGGGCAAAAATCAGCCAAGTTTAATTCTTCGAAACTGACCTGGATCGGCAGCGTCAATAAGGAAGACAGTTTCTGCATCGCCTGGAAAACGGCCAAGGTAAAAAACTGGCAGCAATTACTGACGACCAAACTGTTGGTCGGTGCGCCGGCTCAGGGGACCAGCACCTATACCTTCCCGGTAATGTTGCGAAACCTGTTCGGCGCCAAGTTTGAATTAATCAGCGGTTATCCTGATGCCAGCACCGTCACACTGGCGATGGAGCGCGGTGAGGTAGAAGCGGTTTGCCCGTCGATCACCTCCATCCAGTCGCGCCATCCGACATGGTTGAAAGATGGCCACGTCAATCCGCTGGTCATCATCGGACTCAAGCGGGATGCCAGTATGCCCAACGTGCCGTCGGCTATGGAACTAACCCGTACAGATGAGCAACGGCAGATTCTCAAGATGATCCTCGGCCCCCAATTTGCCGGGCGTCCCGTTCTTGGGCCGCCGGCTATTCCGGCCGATCGTGTGGCTGCCTTGCGTGCGGCTTTCGACGCTACGGTTCGCGATAAGGTCTTTTTGGCGGAAGCGAAGAAGAGCCGCCTGGGTGTCGACCCCGCCACTGGCGCCGAAGTTGCGGCGCTGGTCAACGACATCTACGCTGCGCCGAAGGACATGATCGAGAAAATGAAACTGGTGACGGTAAAGCCCAGTGACATGAAACTCACGATCAAGAAGGTGCCGTTGCTCAAGGTGAAGACGGTGCTGTCGAAAATCCAGCGCGGTGGCCGAGTAGTGGTGTTTGATGTCAAGGGCAAGGCCTCAAAAGCCAAGGTCAGCGGCAGCCGTACCCGCATTACGGTTGGCGGCAAGAAAGGCAAGCGCAGCAGTCTCAAAGCCGGGATGAGCTGTGAGGTCAGCTATAAAGGGAATAACACTGAAGCAAAACTCATCGCCTGTCAGTAAACCGGCGGCGTTCATATAGGCGGCATCAGTGATTGCATCACGGGTGCCGCCTTTTTATTCACCAAACATCAAATCCCCTAAAAAGCGTAAAGCGCGTGGGGGTTGGCCTCGGTAATTTTGGCAACCACGGCTGGGGCGATGTCATTGCGCTCACGGAAAAGTGAAAAGGCATCGATCTGGCTTTGCTGGTCGTTATGGCCGTAATCGGTGCCGAGCATGAGATTATCTTCCCCGGCATATTTTAAGATATAGGCAACATCGTCGCTCAGCGCGCAGGTCACATATATTTTGTTGGCGGCCAGGATATTGTCGGGGGCTTGTTTGCCCATTCTTTGCAGGCGCCAGATCAGGTCGTTGTGGATATAGGGCAGCCATTGCGCGCTCAATTCGACAAACCCCCAGCGCAGGTCGGGGAACTTGCTGGGCACGCCCCGTGCGACAAGGGATTGAAAGGCGCCGAGTCCTGGTTGCAGAAATTTGGTGAACGACGTGTCTTCAAGGCAGAAGTCGTGTTGGGTGATGGAATTGGTTCCCGAATGGATGCAGATGGGGAGGGCCAATTCAGTGGCAATTTCATAAAGCGGATAGAAGTAAGGATCGGCGATATGGCGGTCCCATTCCAACCCGCGCATGAAGATGCCGCAGGCGCCATGGTCCTTGGCCCAGGCCATTTCATCACGCACCCGGTCGAGCGAGAGGAGCGACGGCATGGCCACCCAGCGCAGGCGGTCGGGTTGTTGCTCCCAGATACTGGCGAGCCAGCGGTTATAGGCTTGGGTCAGGGCAAGCTCGGCGCTGGCGGTGCGGACGGCCGGGCGTAGAAAGACGGTGGGATAGAGCACTTGGATGTCGATGCCGAGCGCATCCATATGGGCAATCCGGGCGCCCACGTCGCGCATCTCGCGGGATTCGGCTGGGGTATCAGGCCCGACATTCCGATCTTTGGCATGTAGGCGATTGTCCATCACCCAATATTCGGATGTCAGCCTACCTTCGTTGATGACCTCGGGGCCATTGTATTGCCGGACGATGAGGGGGGTGTGGATTTTGTCGGCTTCGGTGAGGTGCGCCCAAGTTTCCTCAGTTTCGATGACATGGGCGTCCGCATCTACATAACCCATCGCTTGGTCTCCCTATGTAAAGGTTTGGGCCTTTAGTTTTTACCGCCATACAACCAGTGAATCGACACCCAGGCAACGTGTCCCGTCGATGAGAACGGGATTAATATCGACCGAATGGATCCGGTCGGCGAAGCTTTCCGCCAGTTGTTGCAAGCCGCAGAGGGTGTCGGTAAACGAATCGATCAGGGCGCCGGGCTCTTTATCTCCACTCAGGGCAGCAAGCACCTTCCCGGTGCGGGACGCCGCTAATTGCGCCCTGATACGCGCCCGTGATAGGCCGGTGGGCAGCAGGCTCACATCACCTAGGATCTCTGTGTGGATACCGCCGAGGCCGAAGACAAGGAAATGCCCAAGCGGCGGTTCATAGGTCAGCCCGGCAATCAGTTCCACTTCCGACGCAACCATGGGCTGGACGATGATCGTGCCCTTCCCGGCGCTGTGACCGAGTTCGGTCATGCGTGCGTCTAGCTTTTCAAAAGCAGTCTTAACGGCTTGTGCGTCATGTAGGCGAGTGGCAACCAGCCCGGCCTTGGCTTTATGGGCGATATCGGCCAGTTGGGCTTTAAGGACAACCGGGTATCCGAGCGCGTCTGCTGCACGGCATGCGTCTTCTTGGCACGTTACAATCTGATTACTGACGATGGGGATGCCGCTAAGACGGAGAATTTCAGCGCTTTGAACTTCCGACAAAATGGCGGTGTCGTCCGCGCCGGTGGGACATGCCTTCATCAGATCGGCGATTTTGGTTTGCGCCGACTTATCCATTCCTTCAGGTGGATCCCCAAGCCCTTCCCAACTATCCGGCAGGGTCGCGTAATGGCATTGCAGACTGGCGAAACAGGTGCTGACATCGTGGAACACGGGGATACCATTTTCGGCGTAACGGCTTTCGATGGACTCGCCAAGTCCGCCAGGGGCAACAACACAAACCGGGGCGGCGACATCGCGTTGACGTTTTGTCAGCGCTTCAATCAGTCGATCATCCTGCTTGGGGCGTGATGCGACATGGGCGAAAGATATTACCGGACCGTTTAGCCCATGATCCTGCATGGCTTGGAAGACATGACTAAGTCGCCCCCAATCCCCAGACATGAGTGAACTGTCGATGGGGTTGCGGGTCGGTTTGATGTCGGGGATTGCAGCAAGCGCGCTGGCAAGTGGTTCTTCCCAGGCCCCTTGAGCATCGCCGGCGAAGGGCATTTCCTGATCAGCCGCCCAATCAGCGATCATGGTCCCGCCTGCGCCCGAACTGGCGGAGCAAATCATCCGCTGGTCTTCCCCGGGGGTGATGACGCCCCGCCCGGCGAGAAGGGCACAGCCACCGATCAATGCTTCCAGTGATCGCACCACAGCGATCCCTTCACCGGTGAGCAGGGCATCATAAGAGCGCGCACTGCCGGCAAGGCGTGTTGCATGGGCCATGGTGGATTCGATCCCGACCACTGAACGGCCAATTTTGAGCGCGACGATGGGTTTGCCTTGCGCGCGCGCGCGCGCGACCAGGGACCTGAACCGCGCGCCATCCGACAAGCCTTCGATGACCAGACCGATCACCTTTGTGTCGACGTCATCGACTAGGTATTCGAGGAAATCGAGCATTTCAAGATCGGCTTCATTGCCGACGGGAATAAATTTCGACAGCCCGCTGCCGAATTGGTGCAGGCGCCGCGCGATACTGTTGAGAAAGGCGCCGCTATGGGATGCAAAGGACACGGTGCCGGGCGCCACCACTTCGCCATGTGACGTGTTGTAGCCGATGGCTACACGGTCGCTGACATTCAGCAGCCCGTTGGTATTGGGGCCAAAAAGACGAATCCCCGTGGTGCGCGCGATCTCCGAGATTTTGGCTTGGCGGGCGATGCCGGCCTCGGTCCCGCTTTCAGCGAAACCAGCCGCACCGATGATCACCGCGCCGACGCCACGTTCTGCACAGGCGCGCACCGCGTCAACCACGGCGACGGCGGGAATGGCGAGGAAGGCACAATCCGCCGCTTCCGGCAGGTCGGCGATGCTGGGGTAGCAGGTGAGCCCTTCGACCAGAGCGGCACTGGGATTGACCGGATAGATGTCGCCCGGAAAATTCCAGCGCTGAAGATTGCGCACCACGGTATTGCCGTGTTTGCCATGGGTTTGTGACGCGCCGACCACGGCGATATGGCGGGGTTTCAGCAAGCGATTGATGGAGGCGATCAGGCTGCCGCGGTTTTGAGGTGCCGCTATTGCTGCGGCTTTGGAAGATGGGGGCACGATTACTGACCTTTCCATACGGGTTTGCGTTTTTCGGCAAAAGCACGAATGCCTTCCTTGCGGTCTTCGCTGGCGTATGGATCGGGGCCGACGTCCAGCCTAAGCGCCGCATGCAGCGGCATGCCGTGTGCCTTGCGGAAGGTGAGTTTGAGACGTTCCAGCGATAGCGGGGCGGAGGCGGCGATCTCACCGGCAAAACCCATCGCTTCGTCCATCAATTGATCGTAAGCAGTGATGCGATTAACCAGGCCCCAGCGTTCGGCTTCTTCTATAGAAACCTTACGCCCGGTATAGAGCCATTCCATGGCAACGCCGGGCGGCACCATCTGGGGCAGTATCACTGATGCAAAATGCGCCCCCATGCCGCGCCGTGCTTCGGGAACTGCAAAATAAGCACTGTCTGCAGCAATGCGCAGATCACAGGCGAGCGCCAATTCGAATCCGCCGGCGATTGCCGGACCATTGACGATCGCCAGGGATGGTTTGCAGGAATCAATCAGGACTTCAAACAGACTACGGGTCGTGCGGTGCAAGGGGCTACGGTAGGGGGCTGCTTTCCCACTATCGCGTTCGCGCATGTCTTTCATGTCGGCGCCCGCACAAAAGGCCTTATCCCCACGCCCGGTAATGGCGATCACGGAAACATCCGGGTTGGCATCGGCGGCGAGGATCGCCTCGCTCAGCTCCAGACGCAACTGGTCGGAAATCGCGTTGCGTCGTTCGGGCCGTTCCAGGGTCAATAGGCATATCCGCTCGGCGATAGAGACCGATAGGACCTTTTCTTCTTTACTCATATAGAGCTCCCTCCCATAGCGAGGTAGTATAACAGGAATCAAGGAGGGGCGAAGATGGGTCATTGTTGCGACTATGTGAATGTCCCGGCCCGGTGGGAGGTAAGATGGCGGATTTTCCATCCTCTGTGCTGATTAACGAGGAAGGCCCGCGTGAGGGGTTTCAGATCGAAAAGGGCGCTATCACGACGGCGCACAAGATTGCGCTGATCGATGCGCTGTCTGAAACCGGGCTCAAGCACATTCAAATCGTCTCTTTCGTCAATCCCAAGGCGGTGCCGGGTATGGCCGATGCCGAAGATGTGGTGGCCGGGATCACGCGGAAACCGGGTGTGGCCTATACCGGTTTGTGGCTCAATGAACGGGGCCTTGAGCGGGCGATGGCGACGGGGCGGCTCGAAATTGTTGGGTCGATCAACCTGTCGGCTTCGGACGGGTTTCTCAGACGCAACCAAAACCGGACGCCGGATGAGCAATTGGCGCTGCAGCACAAGATGCTCGATATGTATGCCGCCCACGATGTGCCCATCCAACGGGCAACCATCACGGCCGCTTTCGGATGCAATTTTGAGGGCGATATCCCAGAGTCGCGGGTTGTTGAGCGGGTCGGTCAAGTGCTGACACTGGCCGGGAACCATGGCGTCAGCCCTGAATGGATATCCCTTGCCGATACCATGGCCTGGGCAACGCCACTTTCGGTGCGCCGGGTGGTCGGCGCCCTGCGCGAACGCTACCCCGATCTCAAACTGTCGCTGCATCTGCACGATACTCGCGGCATGGGCATTGCCTGCGCTTATGCGGGGCTGGAGATGGGGGTGAGCCGCTATGATGCGGCGGTGGGTGGGCTTGGCGGTTGCCCGTTCGCCGGGCACAAGGGTGCGGCCGGCAATGTCAGCACCGAAGATCTGGTCTTCATGTGTGACGAAATGGGGATCGAGACCGGCATTGATCTCAATGCACTAACCGATTGTGCAACCCTCGCCGAAGAAATCGTCGGCCATCCTTTGCCGGGCGCGGTCATGAAGGGCGGCAGCCTGCAACGCCTGCGCGAGCGGTTAGCCGCGGGTACGTGAGGCTGAATAGCCGTAGCTTTAGCCTTTGGTGTATACCGCTTCGTCAATGAGGTGGCCCATGTCCGACTGGATGCCGGTTTTGCGGATCTCTTCCAGCCACATGCCGTGAATGCGGGGATCTTGGTCCTCGTATTCGATTTGACGGCCGCCTTTTTTGATACTGGTGTCGCCGGCCATTTCAATGCCGGTGCGCCGCACGGTCAGGATCGGATAGCGGCGGCTACCAAGGCATGTGGCAAGATAGCGGGCCGGCGCCGGGCCGGTGTTGAAATGTTGGTGGAACATCATAAACGGCGGTGCATAGAGAATGCCGTGGCGCCATGGAACGCGCGTGAAGTCCTTGTCGCCTTCGTTCCAGAATAGGGTAAACCCATCACCGGTGACAGCGAAGATGTGGAACCCGTCCCCATGGCGGTGGCCTTTCTTGTAGCGCGCTTCTGGAATTTCGGATGTATGGGCGTGCATGGAGCCATCGGCAAGGGTGAAGGCAATCGATGCACTGCCCGCCCCGCGTGCTTCCCAGGGGCGCAATTCAAAATTGGTAAGGTCGGGAACGAAGTTGGTTTCCCACATGTGCCGGCCGGGCCGCACCGGATGGAAGATGCCTTCGCCCTCAAAATGATTGTCTTCACCCATGCGTTCTGGGAAACGCGCCGGATTGTCGAAGATAAAAGAATCTTGGTGATAAAGGTTCATGGTCAACGGCAGGTTATGCACGCAAGCGAGCAGCACGCGCTCGCTGCCTGAGCCATTGAAGATTTGGTAGCGGGCATTAAGGGGAATCACAAATAGGCTTTTCGGGCCCCATTCGAAACTATGGGTGCTGCCATCGGGGCCTTCCACGGTTGTGCTACCTTGGCCCTCCAGCACGTAAAACATGCATTCGTATAAATGGTTTATCGGGTTGGTCTTTTTGCCGGCAGCAATATCGAGCAGATAGCAGGATACGAAATCGCCGCGCCCCGTCAGGTGGACAAAGGCGCCTTTGGCCCCGAAGCGGGGCCAGGGGGCGGTTTCGAGCTCGAATAAATCGACCCCAAAGCCTTCGTGGACGGGAATACCCTCCGATTTGGTCCAATCGAGATAGGGATCCAATAGGAATTTAAGTGTATCCGTCTCGGCCATCCGGGAATTCCTCACATCTTATTTTTAGCGCTTACTGGGGCGCAGCGCCTTATTTGAGGGCCCAGAATAGCCCGTCACTGCCGGCAAAAGAAACTGGCAAAAGAAGCTGGATCAGGGCCGATGCTGAGGCTAACCTTGCTGGCAATAGTCCGAATA
>JBLHLO010000049.1:0-10993 GCA_047621105.1 Alphaproteobacteria bacterium | reverse complement strand
GTGGTCATGGCTGGGGCTATCCGCCGCGTTTCGGTCGAGCACGGGTTGGACCCGCGAGATTTCGTGTTGTTTAGTTATGGCGGCGGCGGCCCGCTGCATGGCAGTGCGCTCGCCCATGAACTGTCCATTCCCAATTTGGTGATCCCACCCGAACCCGGAAATTTCTCCGCCATTGGGATGTTGCTGGCCGATGCGCGGCTCGATACGTCGAAGACCTTCACCGCCGTTCTTGATGAGGGATCGGTCAAGGATATGGCGGGCTTGTTCGCTGAAATGGAGAATGAAGCGCGGACGGCACTCGCCCATGATTTCGGCGCGAGTGAGGTTTCATTCGAGCATCACACCGAAATGCGCTATCGCGGCCAACGTCATAACATCAAGGTGGCGCTTGAGACCCTCAACGATGCGAATGTCATTCGTGAAAGTTTCGAGCGCGATTACACGCGCCGTTACGGCCATGCGGATGCCAAGGCGCTGGTCGAAGTGCAGGCTTTGCATTTGTCAGCTTTTGCCAAATTGCGTCGGCCTGATATTGCGCACCTGACGCGGGCGGCGGCTGCGGCGGGCGCGGGTGCATCCCGCCCGGTCTATTTTGAAAGTGCAGGCGGTATGGTGGATACGGCGATTTATGCCCGTGCGGCATTGGCGCCGGGGTTCAAGGCCGATGGCCCGGCAGTGATCGAGGAATATGGCTCGACCACCATCATCTGGCCAGGTGACAGCTTCGAAATCGGTGCCATGGGTGAAATTCGCATTCACTGTCGCGGCGTATAGGAGGAACTGGCGTGGATAATGATCAGCATCCTGAAATGACGGACGTCTTGGTTGATCCGATCACTTTGGAAGTGATTCGCTACGGCATCATTTCCATCACCGATCAGATCGACGCCAATATTACGCGCACGGCGTTCAGCCCTTATATCTATGAATACAAGGATTTTGCCGTCGGGCTTGTCGGTGCCGATGGACAGATGGTGGCGCAATCGACCGGCGGTATGCCGCCTTTTGTCGCCGATTCGGTGGGCACAGCTGTGCGCGACGGGCTTGAAATCTATGGCCGCGACCGTTTGCATCAGGGCGATGTGATCGTTTGTAACCATGCCGCTGTGCAGGGCCAGCACCTTAACAATACGGTGATGTACACACCCATCTATACGGGTGACGGCGGGGGGGAGCTGATCGGTTTCTTCGCCATCAATGTGCATTGGATCGATATAGGCGGGTCGGCGCCAAAATCCACCGATATATTCATGGAAGGCTTGCAGCTCAGGACAGTCAAGATTTGGTCGAAGGGTGAACCCATCGAAGAAGTCATGCGCATTATCGAAAACAATACCCGCCTGCCGGTAGAATTGCTGGGTGATATTTCAGCGCAATTGGCGGGCTGCCTATTGGGACGCGACATGACGGCGACGCTCGCCATGAAATATGGTGTGCCGACATTCTTATCGGCGATCGACACCATTTTGGATCAGGCCGAAGCCGCCTCGCGCAAGGCGATCAGCGATATGCCCGATGGGGAATATGCCACCGAAACTTATCTCGATAATGATGGTGATAACGACACGCCGATTCCGGTGCGGGTCAAGATTATCATCAAGGGCGATGAGATGACGGTCGATTACTCAGAACTTGCCCCACAGGCGCCGGGTTGCGTCAATTCGGGCTATTTTGGCGGGGGCATGACGACCGCGCGGGTGGCGTTTAAATATCTGGTGATGCCCGGGGAGCCAGCGAATGAGGGCTTGTTCCGGCCACTCAAGCTGATCCTGCCCGAAGGGACCATCCTGAGCGCCGAACCGACCGCGCCTATGGGCAATTATTCGATGCCCTTTCCGACCGTTATCGACGCGGTTATCAAGACCCTGGAAAAAGCCATGCCGGAACGGGTCACCGGCGGGCATTTCGGCACCCATTCCGGTTTCCGTGTCTATGGCCGCAATCCGGGCACCGGTGAATTCTTCAATGGTCACGATAGTGGCCATGGGGGCTGGGGCGCTTCGGCTCATAATGATGGTGCCGGGCCGTTCCGTACCATGGCTCACGGCGATACACGGTTGATCCCCATCGAATTACAGGAATCGATCCTGCCGTTCCGGGTTGAGGAATTTACGTTGCGTGCCGATTCGGCTGGTGCCGGAAAGTTCCGCGGCGGCCTTGGTTTTCGCAAACGTTACCGCTTTTTAACCCCGGCGCTGCTGCAGACCAATCTCGACCGTACCAAATACCCGCCCTGGGGCGTCTGCGGCGGCAGGCCCGCTCTGGCTGGTTGCGTGACCGTGATTAAGGCGGCGAGTGGCAAAAGCGAAACCGTCTGCAAGGCCAAAGGTTATCCGGTGGCAACTGATGACGTGGCCATCCTGGAAACCGGTGGCGGTGGGGGCTACGGCCCGCCAGAGGAACGCGCCCTTGATTTGATCGCCCGCGATCTTGCGCGCGGCTATATCACCCCTGAAGCTGCGGTGCGCGATTACGGCGTCGTCATCGATAAGGATGGCCAGCCCCAACGCACTTAAGGCCGAGGATGTTAGGTGCGGCTAAGGCTTCGGATTCAGGCAGGCGCTTAGTGCCGTCGCAAGATTTTGCATTAAAGTGAAATAGGTGTCCTTGCCGGGTCTCAGCGCCGCGCCGAGCGGGTCGAGGGTGGCAATTTTTGCCCCGGTCCCTTCAATAATGATGCTGGCGAGGCGGGGCGTGAATTGCGGTTCGACAAAAACGCAGCGCGCGCCAGTTGAACGAAGCCGGTCGCGGATGGTTTGTAGATGCCGGGCCCCCGGTGCGCGGGTGGGGCTCAGGGCAATGGCCCCGGCGGGCATCAAACCAAAATGCCGTTCAAAATACTGATAGGCGTCATGAAAAACGATGTAGGGCACACCGCGAAGAGGTGCAAGAAGGCGCGTGAGAGATTGATCGAGTGCATCGATCCGGTCTTGGAGTGCAATCGCATTGGCGGTGTAACGGGCGGCGTGGGTTGGGTCCACCATTTTGAGCTTTCCCGCGATAGCCCGGA
Organism: Alphaproteobacteria bacterium; assembly: GCA_047621105.1. Lineage (GTDB taxonomy): Bacteria > Pseudomonadota > Alphaproteobacteria > SMXQ01 > SMXQ01 > WHSO01. The sequence continues at coordinate 7,983 of JBLHLO010000049.1, read as the reverse complement.
CGAGGATTTTCGCGTTGCCCGGATCAAGCCAGATATGCGCATCAATTCCGTGCGGGCCTTGATGATCGTGGTCAAGGTGGTCGGCTGGCTTATCCCAGTTTTCACCCTCACGGAATGGGAGAAGGCGGAGGTCCTTGATGCCCATTAAAGCAATGACTCGCCCTTGCCGGGTGAGGGACGCGAGGGGGCGGGTCAGATATGTTTCCAGCCCCTCACCGATCCAGAACACCGCCCGCGCGTCTTGTAGCCGGCGCGCGTCCGAAGGGCGCAGCGCTCCGGCATGGGGTGTGGCGCCCCCGCGGATAAGCAGGTGAGGTGTGCCGACCCCTTCCATGACGCCAGCGACCAGCGCATGCACTGGTGGGACCGATGCGACGATGGTGATCGGTGCCGCCGCCTGCGCGGTCGGCAGGGCCAGTAACAGGGCAATTAGAAGGGGGATGGTGCGAGGGAAGATGCGAGACACGGGGGCTCCGTATGGGCGGCGCTGAAATTGATGTTATATTATAACACATAATCTTCGTCCCCAGAGCTCAAAATGGGGGGAGGCGTTGCATCCTCAGGGATTATCGTCGGAAAATCCCCAGCTGCGTCCGCGCATGCGCTCACCGATATCGCAGCCCTTGGCGTAGCCGCGTCCCGGAAACTGGGCTTTCATTACCCGGGGGTTTTGCGGTAGAGCGCGCCCGGCGATTTCGAGCACCAGTTTCTTTTTCATGGCGCGGGCGAAGTCCCTGAACCCGGTGGCCGCCAACATGAACGCACCGCGTCCGCCGATGACGCAGCCTTCGAAATAGCGGTCGAGATCGGGCAGGTAATAGCGGCTCCGATGCTTGTCGGTCTCATTCATGATGGCAAGGCCATTGATGGTGATCCCTTGGGCGACGATCTGATCACGGGCGATATCCACCCGGCGCTCATAATTATTGGGGCCATCACCGGAGACATCGATCACCCCACGGGTCCCATCGAAGGCATTTTTCTGGATCATCTCCGCCGCCATATCCATACCGCTTGAAATGGAGGTGTGCCGCCCAGTGTTACTGGGGGCTTTCAATAATTTCTCGGCGAATGTGTTGGCGCTTGCCCGGTCGCGGATGACATGCCAATCGGCCACCACAACATTGTAGGGTGTCGAGGCAAAATCGATATAGGCGGCGGCGATGCGGCCATGGGTGCCATTGCGGATCGCCTGAATGACGCCACGCGATAAAAAGGCGGCGGCGACCCCTTCGCGCTGCAAGCGCGCTTCTTCCTCATCGATGCTGTAGGACATATCGGTGGCGATCACCAGTTCGAGATCGACCTTTTCCGCCGCGCGCGCGGGTCCTGGGGACAAAAACCCCATCGCAAGACAGGCGATACCCATAAGCGCCCTGAAAATATAGATCATGCCGTCACCATCACGCGGGTTGGTCCGGAGGCAATGCGTACATGCTAGCCTAACCATGGCCCTATGGGGAGGTCCGGTGAATGCTTTTGAAAAAATGGTTCTCAGCCCCCCGTATGCGTATTATCCTTGTGGCCAATAACAATAAATCCTGCTGGCACGGGCCATCGGGCAGGGGGGCATTATCGGCATGAGCGGCATCCACGCGTCTGGCATTTCCCATGTGGTGGTCGAGGTCGCCAATATGGCGCGCTCCCAGGGTTTTTATGGCGATATTCTGGGTATTTCCGGGGATGCCAAGGCGGGCTGGCCTGATGCCGATGGGCTGGCTTTGACTCTTCCCTCAGGCCAACATCTTGTGTTTGTGGAGGCTGCCGGGCCCCGCTGTTATGCCGATACCGGCGTCCACCAAGCCTACCGGGCAAGTAAACCCGCCATCGCCGCCATCACGGCCCGGGCCGAGGCGGCGGGCATAACCATCGCCCGCTACATTGAGGACCGGCCGGAGGAAGTTGCCGATAATGTCTATCTTGCCGATCCCGACGGCAATCGCATCCAGCTGGTTGTAGGCGACGGACCGGATGCCGGCATCGGCGGGATCGATCATGCCGCGGTGCAAGTGTCCGACATTGAATGGGAAGATGATTTCTGGGGTGAGGCGCTGGGGGTGCCGGCGGTCCATCGTACCGGGTGGAATACGGCTGATTATCTGCGCGCGAGAGACTGGGGCGAAGGCAAGGAAGACATGGCCCCGGGCACCCGGCGTTGGGATCAGCGCTACCGCGATATTCCCGGTGCCAAACCAGGGCAAGGGCGTAAGGTAGCCCGGCCCAATCCGCAAATTTTTTTCGATCTCAGCGGCGCTGATGGAAAGGCCGTGCTTGGCATCTATCTCGCCCAGGCGCATTTTCCTGAACCCCTGCCGGAAATGACGCGCGGCACGCCGCGCATCGGCTTCACCGTTGAAGATGGCGCGCTTGACGGTATCGCTGCCGCCCTCGGCAAAATTGCTGGTGGGCGGATCGACGGACCCGTGACCCATACTGGGGCGGTTCTTGCCCGGTCCGTTTACCTGCGCGATCCGTGCGGCGTATTCATTGAATTTTGTAGCCTCGCTTAAGGAGAAATTATGGCCGATCCCAAGAAGCCTGCCTCTAAAATGCCCGACGGCGCCCCGTGGAACGACGATACGCCCTTTCCCTATCCACGCTTTACCATTGCCGAACGCGACCGGCGTTGGAAAGCGGTGCGGGCGCTGATGGCGGGGCGTGGGCTCGATGTGATCGTTTGCCCGCAAAATACCGGTCATTCCATGGATTATCAGGCCGATACCCGTTACCTCACCCATTGCGGTGGCGGGGGCGATGCGGATATTGCCGCCGTCTTTCCGATTGAAGGGGACGTTACGGCCATAGCCACCTCGGCCGATCCACGCTGGACGCCGCGCGTTCAGGATTGGACCCAAGACGTGCGTGAAGCGCGGCGCAATTACGGCAAGGTGATTGTCGAACGCATCCGCGAGATGGGTCTTAAAAAACCGCGCATCGGCATTACAGGTCTTGGTGAGATTGGTGGTACACGATCGTTCGAGGGGCTGATTATCCACGGTACCTTCAAACAAATTGTCGAAGCCTTCCCCGATGCAGAAATCACTGATGCGACCGACCTGATGGCCGAAGTGCGTGACGTTAAAAGCGATGAAGAAGTTGCTTGCCTGACAAAGGCGGTCGAAATTATCGAAAAAGCCTATGTGGCAGAAACCGAGGCAGCGCGCGCCGGCGCCAATGATTGGGAAGTCTGGGCCGCGACCCAATATGCCCTTTTGCGCAATGGGTCCGAGGCGCCAATCCATTGCAATTGGATATCGGGCAAGAATTCGCTGCGTACCCTGACGCGGCCGACATTTCGCGTCTTGGAACGCGGCGATCTCATCATTAATGAGCTTGAAGCCTGCTGGATCGGTTATCAGGCCCAGGGGGTGCAACCGGTCTTCGTGGAAGAAGCGAGCGCGGTTCACAAAGAACTGATCAAGGTACAGCGCGAAATTTTTAACGCCGTGCTCGGCGTCATCCGCCCTGGCGCCACCCTGTCTGAAATCGACGCGGCGGCGGCGGATGCCGTGGCCCGCGCCGCGCCAAGTTCGGGCCCTGCCGCCGGGGCCAAGTCGCGGCTCACCATGCATGGCAAGGGGGCAGGCGATGATGGGCCGATCATTACCGGCGCCTCACGTGAAAAGCGCCATATGAATTATGAGTTGAAGGAAAATATGACCTTTATCTTCAAGCCCGCCGCCGTCACCCCCGATGGCAATTCGCTCTGTACTTGGGGCGACACGGTGGTCATCACTGCCAATGGCGCCCGTCGCTTGGGCACAAGGCCGCACGATCTCTGCGTTTCCGGCTGAACGGGAGGCCCTTGCGCGGGGTAGGGCGGAAATGGGAAAATAGTCTCATGTAAGGAGTTATCCCATGACCATGACGACCAGTACCGAAATTCAAGTAACGCCGCTGTCGCCTGCCTGCGGGGCCGAGGTTTCCGGCCTCGATCTATCCCAAGACCTGCCTCAGACGGTCATCGATCAGGTGACTGATGCTTGGCATGCCCATCAGATGCTGGTGATCCGTGGGCAAGATGTGACGCTTGAGCAACAGCTTCGTTTCGCCGGTCGTTTCGGTGAATTGGGCGAACGCAAACAGGCCCCTGATGCTTTGCGTGAGCGGACCGAGGGAATCTTGCAGACCGATAAACACACCTTGCTGGTCAGCAATATGGTGGTGGATGGCAAGCCGGTTGGCGCCTTCGGTGATGGTGACATGTGGTACCACATCGATTCGGGCTACGCGGAGAGCCCTTATAAATACACATTTCTTTATGGCATGGAGTTGCCGTCCTCCGGCGGCAATACATTGTTCGCAAATACCTACATGGCCTATGAAACATTGCCGCAAGACCTTAAAAACAAGATCGAAGGCCGCATGGCGCTGCATATCCATGAGTATAAGCGGTCGGAAAAGGTCGATATTTCGGGCGATATCAGCAATTCGCCTCATTGGTTCCATCCGGTGGTGATCCGCCATCCGGAAACCGGGCGCAAGGCGCTGTTCGTCGACCGGTTGATGACACGGCGGATTGAAGGCCTCGACCCGGAAGAGAGCGAAAGCGTGCTCAACCAGCTGTTCGACCACGCGGAAAACCCCAAATATGTGTATGAGCACGTCTGGCAGCTCAAGGATCTGGTGATGTGGGATAACCGCTGCTTGATCCACGGACGGACCTGGTTCCCCAAAGAAGAAAACCGGCTATTGCGCCGATGCACGGTGGAGGGAGGGCCGCTTGCGGCCTGAACCAAGCCTGAACTCAGAACCGTCGTGGCTGATGATATTGATCGCCCAGACCGGTAAGGAATTCATCCATGGTTATGACACCTGAACAGAACGAGCGCCTGACCCGTGTCGGCCCCGGCACCCCTGGCGGCAACATGCTGCGTTATTATTGGTGGCCGATTGCCTTCACTGATGAAGTGCAGGCCAAGCCGTTTCCGGTCAAGCTGCTGGGTGAAGACCTGATTATGTTCCGTGATGGCAACGGTAAGGTCGGCTTGTTAGAACGCGCCTGTACGCACCGCAGTGCGTCACTTGCGCTCGGCCGGGTGGAGGGTGATGGTATTCGCTGCTGTTATCACGGCTGGAAGTTCGACGCCACCGGCCGTTGCCTTGAAATGCCGGCGGAGCCGGACGGCACCCCCTTAAAGGATGAGGTGCGTCAGAAGGCCTATCACACGGAAGAAGTGGCCGGTCTGATCTTTGCCTATATGGGGCCCGAACCGGTGCCGTTGTTCGCGAAAATAGACCTCTTGTTCCGCGAGGACATGAACCGTGAGGTCTATGCCAAGAATGATTTCTGCAACTGGTTGCAGCGCGCAGAAAATGGTCATGATCCGGCGCATCTTGGCATATTGCACGCCGCCGGCTATCCCCAGATTGCCTTTGGGCGGCCCAACATTGACCGTGAGCGTTTGTGGTACGGCTTTCGTACCGCCTCTCAGTTTCCGGGTCAGATGCTCAACGTCAGCCATCAGATATTCCCGTCCCACACGCGGCGCATCGGTGCCCGTACGGGGGAGGAGCCGCGTCATTACATTCACTACCGGGTGCCCATCGACGATACCTTGACCACCACCTTCTATATTCGTGCAGAGATTACCCGTGAAGGGCCGTGGGAAACCAAATTCACGGGCCGCGAAGCGGCGGTGCGTGGCGAATACGGCCATGTGGATGACGGCTGGTGGGGGATTCCGTCGCGCGAACAGGATCGCGCCGCCCAGGAAAGCCAGGGGTTGATTTTTGATCGTTCCAAGGAACAGCTCGGCACGACCGACGAAAATATCGCTCTGTTTCGTCGCACGGTAGAAGAATCCATCGCCGCGGTCGAACAAGGCCGCGACCCCATTGGCGTGCTGCGCGAACCGCCGTGTGAAGGCATCATTCGTTTCGATGCGACGAAGAATTTCGGCAGCGGTGAAATGAAAGCCCCCGATATGATCGGCGCCTGACGGGTGAGCGATATCGTCCGCCCCCTGATAGGGCTTATCTTTTTCTTAAGCCTGGCCTTGGTTGTTTCCCTGGTCGGCGGGGCAGTGACCGCCACCAGCGTTGGCACCTGGTATCAGGGCCTCGCCAAACCCCCCTTCAATCCGCCCGATTGGCTGTTTGCACCTGTTTGGAGCACCCTTTTCCTGATGATGGCTGTCGCCGCCTGGCGGGTTTGGCGCTTGGGCGGGGTTAAGGTGCGCAGCAGGGAACTCGCGGGTTTTGCCTTTCAATTGGCGCTCAACCTCGGTTGGTCGGTGTTGTTCTTCGGATTCATGACGCCTGGTTGGGCGCTGACCGAAATGGTAGCCCTGTTCGGCGCTATTGTTTGGACGATTTGGGCCTTTTGGCGCTGTGACCGATGGGCTGGGATACTAATGCTTCCCTATGCCGCTTGGGTGGCATTTGCGTTGGTGCTCAACGGGGCGATCTGGCACCTAAACTGATATCTGGCCCGTCATGAGCTAGGGGATCGAGGGCGGATCGGTCTATACAACTACCCCTCTTGGCCTTAATTTGGTCCCCTATAATATTATCCAGGGGGACTTTCTATGGCTGTTATTTCGCGAACCGAACCCACGCTCGGACCTGACCACACCGGCCTGGTGCTGTTCGATACGCTGCACGGTTATCTGCATCCGACAGATCCCAAGAAACGTGCGTTTTTAAAAGAACATAAGATACTGCCCAATATGAAACGGTTGTTAGCTGGCGCCCGCAAAGCCGGCCTCACGACTTTTTATCCGATGGGGCAGCATGCGGCTGACGGGTCAGATACGGTGGCGCGGCTGACCGACACCGACATGGACCTAAATCCCCGGGGCGCGCGTAAGGGAACCATCAAGCCGCGTTTCCACAAGGGATCCAAGACCACGGAGATCGCCGTCGAGGTTAAGCCGGCAAAGGGCGACTTGCTAATCCCCAAGCAGCGGTGGAACTCATTCTTTTGCACCGAGCTTGAACTTCAATTGCGCGCCCGCGACATTAGCACCATCGTGCTGGCAGGGGGCTCGACTGATGTGGGTATCGCGTCCACGGCTTATGCGGCTCGGGATCTTGATCTCGGCCTCGTTATTGTGCGTGATTGCTGCTATTCCATGCGGGGCAATAACAATGACTTTTTCATGGACCGGGTCTTCCCGCGCATGGGCCAGGTCATGACCGTCGATGAGGTCGTCAAATTGATGGCTGCAGGGGCGAAGAAAACAAAGTCACGCCGCTGAATTGCAGCAAGATAACAATAATTAAATAAGGGCGTTCGATGCTCGGTATTTTCTTCGGCGTCCTCGCCGCTGCTTGTTTTGGTTTCAATAATGTCAGTGCCCGGCGCGGCGTCTTGAGTGGGACGGCGATCCAGGGCCTTGCCATCTCGTTGCCGATTGGTATCGCGCTGTTCGGTTTTCTGGCCTGGGTTTTCGGCCAATGGGGCGGGGCGGGGCGTATGACCCTGGCCGATGTCGGTTTTCTTGCCGCTGCCGGCTTTATGCATTTCGTATGGGGGCGCTATTGCAACATTCGGTCGTTGGCGGCGATCGGCTCCAACCTGGCAGGGCCGGTGCAGCAGGTGCAATTACTGTTATCGCTTGGCCTTGCGATCTGGTTGCTGGGTGAAACCCTGACCCCGCTCAAGATGCTCGGGATCATCCTGGTGGTCTCGGCACCCGCCTATATCCTCCGTGCCCGTGCCAAGGCCACGGCACGGGAAAAAGCGGCGGCGCTTGATAGGGCTATGGAAGAAGTGGCGGCCCCTGTTGACCAAAAGGGGGAAACAAAACCGGTGTTCGTCCCGCGTATGGCGGAAGGTTATAGTTTTGCACTGTTGGCGGCGGTTGGTTTCGGCACCAGCCCAATTTTGGTCAAGGCGGGACTGACCGGGAATGGCCTCAGCCTCGTCGGTGGTTTTATCTCATGTGTTGCGGCGACGATTATCGTCGGTGCCGTGCTGGTCATCCCGGCAAAGTTCGCCGAACTGCGGGGCATTAACCGTGAATCGTTAAAGTGGTT
>JBLHLO010000048.1:0-10996 GCA_047621105.1 Alphaproteobacteria bacterium | reverse complement strand
TGCGTAAGGTCTCAAGAAAATCTTGGGCCACCGGCGTAAGGGGCCGATCTTTCCGATACATGATGAATGATTTCTGAGTCAGCCCCTTCAACGCTGGCACGTTAATCATCTTAAAATTTCCATTTTCGATTTCCGGCTCGATCCGTGATCGGAAGAGCAAGCCCACACCCAACCCCTTCAATACGGCAGCTTTCACAGCGTCAGGCGCAATGAACTGAAGGGTCAAGTTAGGCTGGAACCCCTGCTTGCGAAGCTCCTCAATACATACGCTTCCCTTTCGGGATACCAGCGGCTGTTGTGTGAGCATCTCCAAATCCATCGTTTCGCCGCCGCGATGATCATTTGGGGGGACGAATGCCATAGTTTCCTGTTCGTCGTAGACTTCATAGGCGCAGCTGGGGAAGTACGTCGGGGTACTAATCAAAGCTATGTCAATCTCTGAATTGAGGACTTGTTTCTCGACCCTGAGGCTGCTGTCGGTTTCCATAGCCAATTGTAAATCCTTGTACCGCTTTCTAAATTCGATCAGCACTTCTAGAAGCACCGTTACTGAAAGTGTGTGGTTGCCGCCCACGGTTAGTAGGTTCGATTGTTTCGAAGCGCCCCCCGACTTAAATTTAGCGTCGATCTTATCGAGCTGGCTCAGGAGCGGCCTAACCGCATCGATAAAGGTCCGGCCAATGCGGGTGAGCTTGATGCCCCGGTTGCTGGTTTCATAAAGTTGTAATTTAAATTCCTGTTCCAGGCGTTTTAATTGCATGGAAACGGCCGGCTGGCTCATGCTCAGCTCCGCCGCAGCATTCGTGAGATTGAGGTGGCGCGCGGCAGAATCCAATATTTTCAATTGCTTAAGGTTCATAAAGTGATCGATCCAAGCGCCGTGTTGGGCCGTGATAAAAATCAACAAAAGTGCTATAAGTATATCTAATGATGCTATTTGAATCTGGTATTTTTACAAGGCGGGAAAATCAGATAAACAAGACGCTTGGGGCGACGAGAAGGAAAAAAACAATGACCCATGCTGAAGCAGGGACTGACGACCAGCTTACTAACGACCAGCGTATTGAGGCTTTGCACGAAGAATTGGCGGCCCATTCACTGGGGGGCCATTGGCAGGAGCGTGAACGCAGTCCTGCGCTTGTGCCCCATGTCTGGCCATGGGAGATAATCTATTCCTGCCTGATGGAATCGGGTGAGGTCATTAAGCTTGGCCATATTGATGAAGCGGCGAAGCGACGTACGGTCAATCTTGTCAATCCCGCGACCCCTGGTCGCAAGTCGACGAGCCGCACTCTGCAAATGTCGGTCCAACTGGTTAAACCGGGGGAGATTGCGGAATGCCATCGTCACACGGCGGCGGCGCTGCGTTTCGTGGTCGAAGGCGACGGCACGGCGTTCAGCAATGTCGAGGGTGAACAGATGCTGATGGAGCCCAACGACCTGGTGCTGACGCCGCATTGGACCTGGCATGACCACCAAAACGTCGGCACCAAGCCGGTGGTCTGGCTCGATGTGCTCGATGTCCATCTGACCAATTTTCTGGATGCGACGATCCACGAGAATTACAACGACGCCCAGGACCAGAACGGGAACTATTTTGAGGGTGCGACGCAGCCGATCATCCATGAGGATGGCTACGGGCGTCAGCGCTACGGTGCGGTGCGGTCCCGGTCTGGTATAGGGACGGACGGCCGCGCGGTGCCCTATGCCTATAAATGGCGTGATACTTTGCAAGCGCTTGAGCAGATGGCGGCGTCTGGCGACCGTGACCCCCATGACGGGGTGTTGCTGGAGTACACCAACCCGGTGACCGGCGGCCCGACGATGCCGACGATCAGTTGCCGGGCGCAGTGGCTGGCGCCGGGGGAGAGCACCCAGGCGCACCGCCATACGTCGAGCACGATCTACCACGTGATTCAGGGCGAAGGGGCGACGATTGTCGGTCCGGAGGCCAAGGGGGGTGCGGAACATGCCTGGGGCTTGCGCGATTGCTTTTTCGTGCCGTCGATGGGCTGGCATCACCATATTAACCGGTCGAAGACGGAGCCGGCGCTGCTGTTTTCGGTGACCGACCGGCCGGTTCTGGAGAGTTTGGGATTGTACCGCGAGGAACAGGCTTAACATTATTTTGTACCATCGTGCCGGGGCCAGAGAAGCCACCGGCTCACTCCTAGGGAAAGGATGAAGTTATGGCTGAGAAGAAGAAGATGAAGGACATATTCAAGGGGATGCTGTCGCCAATCCCTGGCGTATTTGACGGCAAGGGCGAACCTGACCTTGCGATGATGGAGACGCTGACGGATTGGTACCTGAAGGCGGGCTCGCACGGGTTCTTCGTGCTGGGCTCCCAGGGCCAGGGTGCGGCGTGCACGATTGAGCAGCGCAAGGCGATTGCCGAGACGGTGGTCAAGCGGGTCGCCGGCCGGGTGCCGGTGATTGTGCAAGTGGGTGCGGTTGACCCGTATTCGAGCATTGAGCTTGCCGGGCATGCGAAGTCGATCGGGGCCGATGCGATCGGCATCGTCGGTCCTTACTATTACAGCGACCGCAGCGAGTGGGAGCTGATTGAGCAGCACAAGCAGGTTGATGCGGCGGCGGATCTGCCGATCCTTCTGTACAACAACCCGCAGTATTCCGGGTATCCGACGCCGCCGGCACGGATGAAGCTGATGAAGGAAGCGATGCCGAATGTGTTCGGCTCGAAGCTTGCCAATGGCAACCTTGGTCAGGCGCGGAACTATATTCGGACGATGGGCGACGACTTTGTGGTCTTTGTGCCGATCGATATGATGCTGCCTGGGATGCTGGTCGGCGTTAATGGATCGATTGCAGCGGGCGCGCCGGTGACGGTACCGGAAGTCGGGGTGAAGCTGATTGAATCAATCTGGGCGGGGGACTACCAGCGGGCCCTTCAGATCCAGGTGATGATGAGCAGCCATGGCGACCGGACATCGGTATTGCGCCAATATGGCCGCCGGACGACCTTGGAAGGACTTCGGATCCGGGGTCTGGACATCAAGGAATACCCGCGCTGGACGACCAAGCCGATGACGGCGGCGCATTTGAAGCTCTATGAGGCGAGCATCAAGCAGCTGATGGATGAGTTGGCGCAACTGACACCGGCCGCAGCGGCAGCCTAATAAAAAAACCACCGGCGGCGCCCCAAAAAGGGCGCCGCTAAGGGTTCAACGGCCACATGCATTTAAAAATATCAAAAATCGCGATCTAACCGCGTGCATAAAGAAGCAAATAACAGGGAGAGTGCAAAATGAATCGATTTACGAGCCACATGAAAAATAGGTTGGGCGCCTCCGTCGTATCGGTCTTCGCCCTTTTCTTGGCCGCGACGTTTGCGTCCCCTGCGACGGCGCAGTCGAGCGGCAATTTTAAGCAAGAATGGGCCCAGCTCGTTGCGGCGGCGAAGAAGGAAGGAACCCTTGTGCTCAGCAACGGGTCCATGCCGCATTACGGGCCTGTGTTCTCTGCTTTTACGAAGAAATTCGGTGTCAAAATTCTGACAGATGGTGGTTCGGGCTCATCTCGGGCGACGCGCATCCTCGCTGAACGCAGGGCGGGTAGGTTTACGGTTGATGCAGCGCTAATGAGCGTCGCGGCGACCACACGACGCATGGAGCGCGCTGGGGCGTTGGCGGATGTCGCCTCGCAGCTTATTCATCCTGACGTTTTGGATACCTCTAAATGGTATCAGAATCGTCATTGGTACGTGGATGCCAAAGGCACCAAGACAATCTTCGTTGTTCAAGCGCGCGCGAATAGCACCTGGCGCTTTTGGTACAACACCAAGAAGCTCAGCAAGCAAGATGTGGCATCATTGAAGACGCCCATGGATTTTCTCAATCCGAAGTGGAAGGGAAAGATGGCGGATCGGGCCTGGAGCGATCCGGGGCGTTTGGGCGGCATGCTGGAAATGTACTTTGCACCGGATGCCGGGCCGGAATGGATCAAGAAGTATTTCACCGGGATGGGGATTACCTTCACCGGGGATAGCCGGCTTGAGGAAAGCTGGTTCATTCGCGGCAGTAAGCCTCTTAAATGGGATGAAGGGGATATCGGTGAGGTGCTCCGGAAATACCGCAAAAAATTCCCCATAGAGGTGGTGGAAATCCCGAGAAAGCGCGGCAATTTGGAAGCGCGTGGCTCCGAATGCTGCATCGTCATTTTCAAGAAGGCGCCTCACCCCAATGCGGCGAAGTTGTTCGTCAACTGGTTTCTGACCAAGGAAGCCCAGGTGCTAACGCATATGTCAAAACCACCCCGGCGATTCACATCGCTGCGTGTGGATGTGCCGGCGGGGAATACTGATCCCACACATCGGCGTATTGCTGGCCAGGAATACACGTTCCGGGATTTTGATAAGAACTACCGGGATAACCAAAAGGCAGCCCGGGCATTTATCATCGCAAATTACAAGGGACCGAAAACAACCGACGCCGTTCATGCCGGTAAGGTCGTGTCCGCGAAGAGGGCGGGCAGAAGGGTGACGATCGATTACAAAGGCAAGAAGGTCATGGCTAAGCTGTCCAGCTCCAAGACCAAGGTCACGATTAAGGGTAAAAAGGCCAAACGCAAGGATGTTAAAGTGGGCATGACCTGCACCTTTACCTATCCGGGCCCCGGCAAGACTGCGAAGAAAGTAGATTGTAAATAGCGTGAGTTAACGCACGGGCCAGGCTCGGGATCATTGCCCGGGCTTGGCGTTCGTGTGGGTTGATAACACCAGTTAAGGGAAGAGGAAACAACATGGAAATCAAGTTTGGGCTCATCAGCGCTGACTCCCACGCGGCTTTTGGACGCGATGATTTCACGTCTCGGATGTCGAAGAAAAAGTGGGGAGACAAGATCCCCCAAGTCGTCGAATTCGAACAAGAAGGCGAATTTCTGGATGGATGGAGCCTCTATGGCACAAAGCCCGGGGCGCCCAAGGGTTTCCAGCCTTCCGTCTGTAATTGTCCCGCCCTGATGGGCGAGCCTTTCCCCAATTGGCCGAAGCGTTGGGAAGATGTGCCGAAATTAGCCTATGACCCTGCTGAGCGTGTGAAGGCCCTCGATATCGACCGCATTGATGCGGAGGTGTTGTTTCCGAACCCGCCTGGCGGGAATTACTATCAGTTCGATGACCCTGAATATGAATTTGATACCCTGAAGGTCTACAACGATATTCTGGCCGATTGGACAAAGGTCAGCGACCGCTTCTTGCCGCTTATCAGCGTTCCCTATCTCCAATCGCCCGAAGTCATTGCCAAGGAGATTGAGCGGTCAGTCGATAATGGTCACTGTGGCGTCAACCTCAACGGTAAGATGCCCAAGGGGCTGCCCCATATCGCCGATCCCCATTGGTATCCGCTGTGGGATGTTTGTGAACAATTGGGGGTTCCTGTCCATTTCCACGGCTCTGCCGGGATTGGGGTCGGTGACACGGCCAAGGTCTGGGACGGGTACACTAAACGCCAGGCACATTCCGCATCGACCAGCACCTCCGCCGTGACGCCCGCCCAGATCGTCCCGCAATTGATCTTCACGGGCGTAACGGAGCGTTTCCAAAAACTCAAGATCGTGTTTGCCGAAGCCGGCATCGGGGGCTTGAATTACCTTATCTCTACCTGTGACCACGAATGGGAAACCCATCATCTGTGGACGGAGGGGCTGCCGACCCGGCCGAGTGAGATCGTGCAGCGTCAGATGTATGTGAATTTCTGGTTTGAGGAAGAAGGCATTAAACTGCGCCACGAAATCGGCATCGATAATATCATGTGGGAATCAGATTTCCCGCATGTGGCTTCCTACTATCCCGATTCATGGGGTGCCGTTGAACGGGTGTTGAAGGGTGTGCCAGAGGATGAGCGGCGTAAACTTCTCTTTGAGAATGCGCTTCGTGTCTATCAAATCAAGGCTACGGTACCTGCGTGATATGCGGCGCATTGCCATCACGTAAATCGTAAAAAGTCGGTCATAAGAAGAAAGTCAGGGAGCTTAGAGTAAAAATGGGAAAAGGGTATATCAGCGTCGACGACCATGTCCTTGAAACGCCAGATTTGTGGACCTCACGGCTATCGCAGAAAAAATGGGGAGAGCGAATTCCGCATTTGGAACGCGGTAAGGATGGCAAGGATCACTGGCTGATTGATGGAAAAGTGGTGCTAGGGGGAAGTGTTGCCCGTGTTGGCGCCTTAATGGATGACCGCAATCTTGAACCGGAAACTTGGGATGCCGTTCCAGCGGAAGCCTATGTGCCAGCCAAGCGGCTCGAGGCCATGGACGCCGTGGGGCAGGATTACGCGGTTTTATATCCGACCGTGGCGGGTCATGCCGGCCAAGCCTTTGGGGGGATCAAGGATCCTGATCTCGAACTTGCCTGCGTGCAGGCCTATAATGACTGGTTGATCGAAGAATGGGCCAGTGCCAGCGATCGTTTCATCCCACAATGTGTCGTGCCGATCTCTTCATCGGAAGCCACGGTTCGTGAAATCGAACGCGCGGTCGACAAGGGGCATCGCGGCGTTGTATTCCCTGCCTTGCCGATGGATTTGAGGGATGCACCGCATGTCGGCGAGGCCGATTATGACAAGGTCTGGGCCATTTGCGAGAAGCTTAACGTGCCGCTCTGCTTGCATACCGGTTCATCGCCCACCCTTGAATATGACCCCTATCTCAAGCTTGCGCCCAACCTTGCCCGGGCATTGAGTGCGGTCACCAAGCCGGTGTCGAGCGTGTATGTGATGGGGCTTTACCTGTTTACACGGATTCTCCTGCGCCATCCAGGGCTGCGCATCGTATTTGCGGAAAGTGCATTGAGCTGGGGGATGCTGTATCTGGAATGGGCCGACCATCAGGCTGATCACGATGGGCTCGCCAAAGAAGGTTACGACCTAACGCCATCAGAAATGTTCCGCCGGCAATGCTTCCTCAATTCTTGGTACGACAGGGTTGCACCATTTGCGCCTTATATTGGTACAGAAAATATTCTGTGGTCGACCAATTTTCCCCTGGCGACATCCACATGGCCTAACACCCAGAAAAAGATCGATAGCTGTTTTGAGGGGGTGAGTGCTGAGGGGCGTGAACAAGTGTTGTGGAAAAATGCAGCGAGTCTTTATGGCCTATAGGCATGTTACGCCTGGGTGGGATGTGGCTCCATTCGAGCCGTTCTAGACGCTGAGTATCGTTACGTAAGCGAGGAAAAGAACGGCATGCCGTCGGGAGTTAAGCAGTCAGGGAAATTGAGCAAAGGCCATTTTTTCATGGCAGCCGTATTGCTGTCGCTCGGCTTCTTGCTTGTGTGGCCTGTTCTTCTCATCCTCATCAACAGCTTCAATACCGCTCTTGATTGGTTCGTCGATCCGCGCGAATGGGGGTTTTCACACTGGCAGGCGGCATTTTCGCAACCTGATCTGCTTGTTACCTTATGGAACTCGATCCTCATCTGGGGGTTGACGGCGCTGATCAGTTTTCCGGTCGGTGTGGCCATTGCCTGGACCCTGGCCCGGACGCGAATTCCTTACAGCCGTCAGCTCGAATTCCTGTTTTGGGTGGCCTACATGGTGCCGGCTCTCCCGGTGACCATCGCGTGGATCAATCTCCTTGATCCCCAGATTGGATTTATCAATGTCCTTCTGACGGAACTGTCCTACTTTGATGAAGGGCCCTTCAATATCTTCAGCGTGGAAGGTATCGTGTGGGCCAATCTGATGGGCAACGGCATTGTGCTTAAGGTCATGTTGCTCACGCCCGCTTTCCGCAATATGGATTCCGCTTTGGAGGAGGCTGCCCGCGCCAGCGGCGCCAGCAACTTGCGGACTGCGTTTCGGGTGACACTGCCCTTGATGATCTCCCCGATGGTGTTGGTCTTCGCGTTGCAACTTCTGCGGATGTTCCAGTCTTTCGAGACTGAGTATCTGCTGGGTGAACCATTCGGCTTCTATGTTTATTCAACAAAGATTTATGCATTAGTTCGCACGGAAATTCCTAATTTCGGTGAAGCGGCGGCCCTGGCAAGCGTCACCATGTTGATCATCGCTTTGATCATTCCGCTGCAGCGCTGGATTATCCAGCGCCGCCGTTACACGACCCTTACGGGCAGCTTTAAGCCCGGTCTCATCGATTTCGGCAATTGGAATTACGTGCTCTTCGGTGCCATTGTGACCCTCATCATCGTGCTTTCTATCGGGCCCATCATTGTGCTGGTTTTGGGCAGCTTCATGACCCGCATCGGGTATTTTGAGCTGGGATTTTCATTGGATCATTGGCATGCGGTCTTAAATGACCCCGTCTTTGCCCTGGCATTGCAGACAACGCTAACGATCGCAACGACTGCGGCAATCATGAGTCCGCTATTGTTCTCCGTTATTGCCTATATTCTGGTGCGTACAACCTTGCCGGGCCGTATTGCACTGGATTGGATTATCTGGGGCTCCGGGGCGGTCCCCGGTATCCTTGGTGGGCTGGGATTGTTGTGGGTATTCCTTGGGACCCCCGGTCTGGGATTCCTTTATGGGAGCATATGGGCGCTGATATTGGTTGTGATTTTGCAAGGCAACACGACAGGCGTGAATGTTCTCAAAGGCGTGTTTGTACAGGTGGGTTCTGACATGGAGGAGGCGGCCCGGGCTTCAGGCGCGGGGTGGGTCAGGACCTATTTCTGTATATGGTTGCCGTTGCTGATGCCCACGTTGGCGCTGCTCGCCGTGTTGAACTTTGTCAGTGCTGCCGGGGTGACCAGTAGCATCATCTTATTGGCTTCGCGGGAAACAATAACGCTGTCTTTGTTGGCGCTCCGGCTTACGACGGAACTCGCCGACCAGCGCGAAGCGGCAAGCATCGTGAGCATCTTTATTGTCCTGCTGACCGTTGGGGTGGCCATCCCATTGAGGGCGCTTAGCCAACGTATAGGTGTTCGTCATGATGTCACCGGAACGAATATTTCACCTAAGGACGGTGGAGAGCGGCGGCCGAAAATGCGCCCTGCACCTGCTGAATGATTTAAAACGACCATTGCTGGTCTACATTAAATGCTAAAACATGGAGGATAAAAGATGGATAAGCTACGTCACATATCGATAGCCGTGCCTGATGTCCAAAAGGCATCATCGTTTTACGAAAAGACGTTTGGGCTTGAGCGTGTTAAGGAAAGCGAACGGAGTATCTGCTTGTCGGATGGCGTGATCAACGTGACACTGACTCGGCCCATGGATTTGACGAGCACTGATTGCAAAGACTTTGTCGGCATTCATCATCTTGGCTTTGTCGTCAAGGATAAGGATGAGGCAGCAAAAAAGATCATTGAAAATGGCGGGCGTGTCGGTGATGGGAAATGCTGGGATCCCAATGAGATTATGGTCAATATTTCAGACAAGGATTGGGTCGGGTCGAAATAAACTGATAGGCTGCTCAAGTCTTATTGGGGGAAGCCTCATTATAAAATGCAAAAATTGAAGGTGACGTAACATGGCTAAAAGAACGTCTATTACCGGGGACAATATTCCGGAACATCCCCAACCTTTCCCGCCGGCGGTCCGTGTCGGTAATATGATCTTTTCGGCAGGGATCAGCGGTCAAATTGCAGCCACCGGAGATACGCCGGAGGACCCCCAGGCCCAGATCGCCCAAGCCTTTGCCAACATGCGCACCATTGTTGAGGCGGGTGGGGGCACAGTCGGCGATATCGGTAAGGTCGTGGTCTATCTCAACGATCGCAAAGACCGCGATATGGTTAATGCAGAGTGGACGAAGATGTTTCCCAGTGAGGCCGATTGTCCCGTCCGCCATACCCTACCTGGCGATCTGCCGGGCAAGCGTGTCATTCAGATGGAGTTCATCGCCGTCGTCTAGAGGTGTGGGTCTTTAAAGTGTCGGGCGCCGTGACAGGGTCACGGCGTTCCGTATTTCTGGGCCATGGAATCGAAAAAGCCTTCAGCCTGCAACGCATTGTGGACGCTCGTGTCCACGTAGTCGTCGATATTGCGGCTCATCTCCCCGGTGGCGACGGCCGCAATGTTATTCTTTGCCCCCTCCAGGCTTGCCTCGGCATGGGCAGGGGTTGCCGCGCGAAAATTATCGTATGTGATATCGGTGATGGCGGGGTCTTCGATGCCGCATTCTCGCGCCAATACGGTCTTGGCGCGTTCGGGATCACTGATGGCAAGATAGTTGCCTTCGATGATCGCCCTCATGCCGGCGAGGGCGGTATCGCGATGCGCGCTCAGGAAACTTCGGTGGACGACCAGTCCGGAATAAAGCCAGGGAATTTTATTGGCAAGAAGGTCCACCATGGGCTCCAGGCCTTCGGCAATGGCCGTGCTGCGGTGAGGTTCGCCCAACATTGTGGCCGAAACTGTTCCCTCGCGAAGCGCGGGGAGGCGACTGGCGCCGATTTCCTTCAAGGTGACATCGGCACGCGAGAGGCCCAGCCGCTCGAGTGCCATGACCGTGGTCGGTTCACTTTCGGAACCCGCGCTTGAGATACCGACGGTGCTGCCCTTGAGGTCGTCAGGTGTTTTGATGCCGGGTGCGGTGAACAGGGCAGCACGAATGACGTTGCTCAGCGATCCAATGGTCACAATGTCTGCACCGGAGGCCTTGGCGCGGATCACCGAAGACATGCCGATATGCATGAGGTCGATCTTGCCTTGGGTGAGCATTGGGCCACATTCACGTCCGCCTGCCATGATCACGAGCTCGAGCTGAAGCCCATTGGCTTTAAAAAACCCCGCGTCCTCGGCCATCCAGATGGCTAGAAACGTATTTGCGGGTGAGGCTTCGCCGACCTTAAAGAGCGTAGGTTCCGTCATGGTACTGTCTTCGTCCTTTTTCTTGTTATTTCGACCCTGTCACAGGGCTGTTTCACCACATTGCACGTGGCAATTCTGTTCAGTTTTCCATTATACGATTCGTATGCGGGGCTGCCTATTGAGCTTCTGACGGCTCTTGTTTTACCCATAAATTCCCTTAAAGGATGCTTCGGGGAGCTGCCTAAAGCTGG
>JBLHLO010000047.1:0-11012 GCA_047621105.1 Alphaproteobacteria bacterium | reverse complement strand
CTGCGCCAGGCCTTGTTGGTTTCCTCGGCCCAGAACTGGGCCCTTGAAACCTGGTTGATGCAGCGTGAAATGCCCTGGGCCGAAAAAGACATGTCGATTGTCTTGCACGAAGCCGACATGGCCCGCATTTCTTTGCCCATGTCCGGCACGGTCAAAGAAGTAATCAAGGGCATCAAGGTCGAACGCGGCCACGGTATGCCGCAGGCTAAAAAGAAAAAATAAAAATAACGGTTCTGTTAGCCGCGGCGCATTTCGGCGCGCATTTCGACACCCCAATTCGGCCGGTCGGTGATGATCCCCGCTGGGTTTTCGATCAGCGCACGCCTGAGGCTAATTTTATCATTGGCGGCGTAAACCCAAATTTTGGTTCGGATGTTTTCAGGCAGTTGTTTTTGTGGAAGATATTCCACGGGAAAGCAGATTCCGTCGAATCCTATCCCCATTGCTTTATTCAGGGAGGCCAGGATTTCTTCGGTTGACTTTACGCCACCCCCTCCAAGCAACCCTAGGGATAGCCTGGGACGTGCAATTTTCAAGAATGAAGAGACCTGCGCCCAGTTGAATGAGGATATAACCGCGCGATCCAACATCTTCGCTTCGGTAAGCGATTTTTCTACGATCGCTTCTATTCCCTCATATGGTCTGTTCAAATGATTATTTTTGATTTCGATATTCACGAGAAGTGACGTTGGCTCAAGTAATTTGAGAACCTCGTCGAGGTTCGGGATCGGATCGTCGATTCCGGCAAAGCCGATTTCATTGATTTCATCGAATGTATAGTTCGACACTGGTCCGTTACCGTTGGTGCCGCGATCAAGCGTGCTGTCGTGTAGAACGAGGGGAATACTATCCAAGGTCAGATGGACGTCGAGTTCTACTCCATCGGCACCGACATCGATCGCTGCCTGGAACGCCCGCAGGGTATTTTCAGGCGCCAACCCAGCGGCGCCGCGATGCCCTATAATCAGCGGTTCCGAATTATCAGGGGGCGTCTTTGCCATGTTTCCTCGTTAATTCTTCAATAACCCAACGACCTATCGACAAGACCGGTAAGCGTCTCGCCGTTTCTCAGTTTGAGAATCGCTTCTATAATACCTTCCGCGCCATAAACAGCACGCCCGTTACATGAATAATGCGGTGTCAGGGTGATCTTGGGATGTTCCCAGATGGTGCTATCCTGGGGCAATGGTTCGACCTTGAATACATCGAGCGCCGCGCCGGATAGATGCCCAGAATCAAGGGCGGCAAGCAAGGCGTCTTCATTGGTCAAATCGCCGCGCCCACAATTGATGACATAGGCCCCTTTAGGTAATTGGGCGAAGCGCTCGGCATTCATCAAATCCTGAAGCGCCGGGGTCTTCGGTAAGATGGTAATCAGGATCTCTGTGCGGGCAAGGAAGGACTCGAGTTCCTCCAACCCGGCAAAGCTTTCAACATCCGGGATAACCTTGCGCGATCTTGACCAGCCGGCGATCTGGTACATCAAGCCGTTAAGCGCCCGGGCAACCGTTGTACCGAGCATGCCCATGCCCATGATGCCGATGCGCGTCTTTTCGGGCGGGATGTATTTAAGGTGCTCCCATTTTTTAAGACTCTGATTTTCTTTGTAATCCTCAAACCGTCGGTGATGACGGATGACATTATAAAGAACCCAAGCGGTCATGGTGGCGGCACGTTCGCGGTCAGTATTGCGCAGGATGGGAATATGGGCGGGGAGGGACGTGTCTTTCAATAATCCTTCGACGCCAACCCGTGTGCCGGCCACGAGCTTGAGATTGGGAAAACTGGAAAACACGCCTTCCGGCAATTCATTGGCAACGACGACTTCGATGTCATCTGGGTTGCCGACATCGGGCCAGGGACGGCATTCCATATCCGGAATGGCCGCATTGAAGGCCTCAATCCAATTCTCTACGGGTTCACGCCCCGCTTTAATCAACAATGCCATAGGTGCCTCTTTCCCATTTATTGGCCGATCGTATGCCGACTTCTTGTCTCACATGTAAATGATTCCGGGGTTACGGCCCTGCGCCGCGATCAATGGCGACGGATTTGATCAGGGCGAAGACTTGCGCGCCTGGTGCGATGGCCAATTCACGGGCAGAACGGCGGGTAATGCGGGCGATCAGGGGAACCCCGATGTCGAGTTTAACGTCCGCTTGGGCGGTGCCGATTTCTTCGATTTGGGTGACCCGCGCTGCCAGCACGTTCAGCATGCTAATGCCTTCGGGCTTATGATTTGCAATGGAGACATCGCGTGCCCGGATGCGCAGGCGGACTATTTCACCTTCGCCAGTAGATAGTTGCGGCACGAAGAGATGACCGCCGTTGACCGCCAAAGCCGTCAGACCATCACCAGCATCGGATTGTGCGACCACCGCTTCGATCACCGAACCGGGATCGCCATCGGGGTGCAGGAAGGCTTCTTCGTTCAGCGTCGCGACTGCAGGTCCTGCGCGCACGACCCGGCCCGCTGCCATCACAGCGACTTCATCAGCTAGGCGCAGGATTTCTTCGATAGCATGGGAGACATAAATCATCGGGATGGCCAGCTCATCACGCAGTCGCTCAATAAAGGGAAGAATCTCCGCCTTGCGCGCGCCATCAAGGGACGCTAGCGGTTCGTCGAAGATCAATAGTTGAGGACTGCTCAGTACCGCGCGGCCGAAAGCAACGCGGCTTTTTTCACCCCCCGACAGCATCATCGGGCGCCGGTTCAGTAGCGGACCGATATCAAGCAGCTCAATGACCTGATCACGTTTGACGTGACGCTGCGCGACGGGCGTCCGCTTGAGCCCATAATCGAGGTTGCTCGCAACGCTCAAATGCGGAAATAGGCGGGCATCTTGGAAGACATAACCAATGTGACGTCGATTGGGGGCGGCATTAATACCGGTCCCATTGTCGAACAGCACCTCACCATCAAGGGTGATGCGGCCTTCGTCGGGTTGAATCAGCCCGGCAATGCAACTGGCCAGGGTCGATTTACCCGCACCCGACGGGCCAAACAGCGCGGTTACGCGTCCCGCACCTGTATTGAGCGTGGCGTCGAGGCGAAAGCCGCTGGGGAATGTTTTGCGGATTCGGACGTCGAGCATATCAGGCCGCCAACCGCTTGCGAATGCGCCGTGCAACAATTTCTGAGGCGATCAAAGCGGCAAAGGCAATCATAGTCGAGATGATAACCAAGCGCATGGCTGCCGCTTCGCTGCCCGGCACTTGGGTGAGCCCGTAAAGGGCCAGCGGCAGGGTGCGGGTTTCACCGGGGATGTTGGAAACAAAGGTGATGGTCGCGCCGAATTCGCCTAAGGAGCGGGCAAAGGCAAGCACCATGCCTGTCAGTATCCCCGGCCAGGCGAGCGGCAGGGTGATGGAGAAGATGACCCCAAGCCGCCCGGCACCGAGTGTGCGTGCCGCCGCTTCGAGCCCGGGGTCGACCGCTTCCATGGATAGGCGAATGGCGCGCACCATCAGCGGGAAAGCCATGACGGCCGACGCTACCACCGCGCCCTTCCATGTAAAGGCGATGTCGATACCAAAATTTGCCGCGAACCAGCTCCCGAGCGGCCCCTGACGGCCAAGCAACACCAGCAGTGCGTAGCCGACGACAACCGGCGGCAAGACCAGTGGCAGATGAATGAGGCCGTCGAACAGAATCTTGCCAGGGAATTCCATGCGCGCCAGCACCCAGGCGCAAGCGATCCCAAAAGGCAGGCTGATCGCAACACACCACAGCCCAACGCGCAGGCTCAGCTTCAGGGCCTCGATCTCTAGCGGGGTCATGGCAAAAAGATCCATCGCCTAGAGTTCCATGCTCTTGGTTTTGGGTGCCTTGATTTTTGGTGTCTTGATTTTTGGTGCCGGGATAAACCCGTGCCGGGTGAATATTTTTTGCCCCTCTTTGCCTAAAAGCCAATCGGCAAAATTACGTGCGGCCTGCGAAATACTCCCAAAGCTGGTGGGGGCCGTCGATCCGATAAGTGCAATTTCATAAACGGCGGGGGGGTGACTTTCTGCTGGGAAACTCGCAATGAGTTTGAGTTGTGGGTTGGCGGCAACGTCGCTGGCATAAAGAATACCCGCTGCAACGGCCCCTTGTTCCACCAACACCCGCGCCCGGGCGGCATCAGTCGCGCGGATCAGATGGTTTTTGATTTCATCCCAAGCCCCAAGCCATTGCAGAGCAGCCTTGGCATAGGTGCCTAGCGGCACGTAGTCGGGGTCAGCCGTGACCAGTCTGCCGCCATTAAGCACAGCATAAAGGTTGAGCCCTCGTTTAAGGGTGATCTTGAGTTTGCTGTTCCGTGGGGCGGCCAGCACGAGGGAATTACCTATCAAAGCCTGACGGGTGTCTGGGAAGACCCGTCCTGCCTTGGTGACGGTATTCATCCAATGAGGATTGGCTGAAATGAAAATCTCCGCTGGTCCCTGCGCAATGATTTGTCGGGCGAGTGCCCCCGAAGACGCATAAATGGGCACCACCCGAATATTACGATGGGGCAGGGCGTTGCCGTGGCTATAGGCGGCGATGGCAGCGTTTAGCGCCTGCAAGGTTGAGGCAGCTGCTGCTACAACGACACGGATTTCAGAAACTGGGGCTTGGCTGGCATGAGTTGGAAGTGCCGTGCCGAAAAACAATCCAGCCGCAAGGACGGCACAGAATGCCCCAAAAGGACGGTGATCAGTTCTTGCCGCCGCCATCGTCTGCGACCTTTTGTCCATAAAGCGTATCCGGTGACACGGTGACGGGAATGATTTCGGTTAATGCCGCGTCTCGGGGTGCACGGAAAAAGCAACTGTGACGCCCCGTGTGGCAGGCGACGCCGGTCTGCGCGACGGTCAGTAGAACCGTATCGCCATCACAATCGATGCGAAAATCGCGCAGGGTCTGAACCTGGCCTGAGGTTTCACCCTTGCGCCACAGCTTTGATCGGGAGCGCGACCAGTAATGAGCCTCACCGGTTTCTAACGTTTTGGCGACGGCTTCACGGTTCATCCAGGCAAGCATCAGCACCTCACCGGTGGACGCTTCCTGGGCAATCGCCGGCACCAAGCCGGCATCGTCGAAATGGATAGCCGCGAGCACCGCCTCGAGCGCCGGGGTGGGGGCCTTTTGGTCCTTGATCGTCATGATTCTGTGCCTCTCATACCATTGGTTAGATCAGCCCAAATGCCTCAATGTCAACGGCTTCCCGCCAAAATTGCAACATTATAACAATTCATTTAGACTGGGTTTTGCTAGGCTGTTGATGCCCTTGCCGTCAGGAGAGTCCTATGAGCCCCGCTCAGCCTTTAACTGCGCTGAAGACCAATCACGACCATGCAGTTTGTATCAAGGATGCACTGGATGAGGCCCAGGCGCTATGTCGGCGCAAGGGCACCCGCTTTACACCGCTCCGGCGACGGGTGTTGGAAATCGTTTGGCAGTCTCATAAGCCGCTGGGGGCTTATGGAATCCTAGATGTTCTGGCCGATGAGGGGCGCCGCCCGATGCCACCGACGGTCTATCGGGCATTGGATTTCCTTCAGGCCCAGGGTTTGGTTCACCGAATTCCCTCCCTCAATGCTTATATCGGTTGCGTCGAACCCGGTGCGCCACACGGAGGCCAGTACCTGATTTGCCGGGCTTGCGGCACCGTGGCCGAACTGACCGATAGCGGGCTTAGTGCGCGGCTGGATGCAAGGGCCCGGGATCATGGTTTTGAGGTCGAAGCGGTGCTAAGCGAGGCCGTTGGCCTGTGTCCGGCATGCAAAGCGGTACCGGGGGCGGCATGAGCGACAAGTCGCCAAACCTTTCACCGCCGCTTATCGCCGCCGAGGGGATCGGGAAAAGCCTCAACGGCCAGGTGGTGCTGAGCGACGTCTCTATTAGCGTCCGCCCAGGCGAAGTGGTGACCCTCATCGGTCCCAATGGGGCCGGTAAATCCACCTTGCTTAAGGTGCTGATGGGGTTGACCCCCGCCGATGGCGGTGTGATCCGGCGTAAACCCGGTCTGACTATCGGCTATGTGCCGCAACACATCGAAATTGATCCGGCTTTGCCGCTGACCGTGAAACGCTTCCTGAGCCTTGCCAGCCGGGATGGGGCGCGGATCAGCGAAGCCCTGGGCGAAGTCGGGGTGCCCGATTGCCTGGCCAAGCCGGTTCAGGGGCTTTCGGGCGGCGAAATGCGTCGCGTGCTGCTTGCGCGTGCGATCTTGCGCGCACCGGATTTATTGGTCTTGGATGAACCGCTGGCCGGGGTTGATGTTGCCGGACAAGCGGGTCTGTATCAGCTGATTGGCCAATTGCGCCAAACCCATGGCATTGGCATTCTGATGGTCTCCCATGACCTGCATCTGGTGATGGCGGAAACCGATCAGGTGGTCTGTCTCAACCACCATGTCTGCTGTGCCGGGCGGCCCGAAGCGGTGAGCCGTGATCCGGCTTACACTGAATTATTCGGTACTGCCGTAGCCGTCTATACCCATGACCATGATCACGCCCATGATGAGGCGGGCGGTGTGGTGACCGGTGATCGCGCGTCTTCCGCCCATAACCACCATCATGACCAGGACCGGGTAGGTGGGCATCATGGATGATTTTCTGACCCGCGCCGTGCTCGCCGGCCTGGCGGTCGCGTTGGTCACCGGTCCACTCGGTTGCTTGGTGGTTTGGCGCCGCATGGCCTTTTTTGGCACGACGCTCGCCCATTCGGCGCTCTTGGGGCTGGCCCTGGGTTTTCTGCTCGATATCAATCTAACGATCGGCTTGATCGCCACCGGCACGGCCGTTGCCCTGGCACTGGTCTTGGCCGAAGGTCATCGCGGGATCGCCACCGACACCTTGTTGTCAATTCTGGCTCATACCGGGTTGGCAGCAGGGTTGATCGCCCTCGCCTTCGTCGGTGGGGTCCGCGTTGACCTGATGGGGTATCTCTTCGGCGATATTCTCGCGGTCTCAAACACCGATGTGGTTGTGATCTCAGTCATGGCCGCGGCCACGCTTGTGGTCTTGGCTGTTATCTGGCGGCCATTGCTCGCCGTGACGATTCACGCCGAATTGGCCGCCGTCGAAGGGGTGCCGGTGCTCGCCATGCGGATCGGTTTCATGGTGTTGCTGGCCGTCGTGGTCGCGGTCGCCCTTAAAGTCGTGGGGATTTTACTGGTGACATCGCTGCTGGTCATTCCCGCCGCCGCCGCGCGGCGCTTCGCGGCAACACCGGAAGCCATGGCGGCCATAGCGGCGTTGATTGGTGCGGGATCGGTCATGGCGGGTATTGGTGCCTCGCTGGCGTTCGACCTGCCGGCTGGCGCGGCCATCGTGTGCGCGGCCGGGTCGGTCTTTCTTGTCGTGATGTTGGTGCCGTCCAGGGGCGCCCTCAGGCAGTCTTAAGGCGATCCAGCCCGGCTTCAAGATCGGCGATCAGGTCGCCTGGATCCTCAAGCCCGGCATGCAGGCGGATGAGCGTTCCTGCGGCTTGCCAATTGGCCGCCGTACGGAAAGGTGCGGGATCGGCGGGCAGGATCAGGCTTTCAAAGCCGCCCCAGGAATAGCCCATCTTAAAGAGTTCCATGTGATCGAGCATGCGCGACAGCGCAGCTTTGCTATGGGATTTAGCCAACACGATGGAAAACAGCCCGGTCGAGCCTGAAAAATCACGCTGCCAAATTTTGTGGCCCGGGCAATCGGGCAGGGCCGGGTGCAGGACGCGGGCGACATCAGGGCGCTTCTTCAGCCATTTGGCCAGTGCCAGCGCTGTTGCTTGATGGCGTTCCAGGCGTACGGACAAGGTGCGAAGCCCGCGCATGGCGAGGTAACAATCATCGGGCCCCGGTGCCGCGCCGAGGATGGCGGCTGTCGTCTTGAGGCGCCGATAATGCGCCTTCGGACAAACGATCACGCCGCTCATGGCGTCGGAATGGCCGACCAGGTATTTCGTCGCTGCTTCGATGACGACATCGACGCCGTGATCAAAGGGGCGAAAATAAAGTGGCGTTGCCCAGCTATTGTCCAAAATGACCACCGCGCCCGCGGCATGGGCCGCGTGGGTGATCGCCGGAATATCCTGCACCTCAAAGGTCAGCGATCCCGGGCTTTCGCAAAAAATGGCCCGGGTTTCAGGACGGATCAGATCGGCAATCGCGCCGCCGATCAATGGATCGTAATAGGTGGTTTCCACCCCAAATCCCTTGAGCAATCCATCGCATAGCTTGCGTGTCGGGCTATAGGCGCTGTCGACCATCAGCAGGTGATCGCCGGCTTTGAGATAAGCCATCAATGATGCTGAAATGGCGGCAAGGCCGGAGCCGGTGGCGATGGCTTTGTCACCGCCTTCGATTGCGGCGACGGCTTCTTCGAAGGCGAAGGTCACCGGCGTGCCGGCGCGGCCGTAATAGACGTGAGCGAAGGGGGAGGCGGAAATGCGTTCCAGGTCGTCCAGCGTCTTGAACAACACGGTCGACGCATGTGTGACCGGTGGATTGACCAGCCCCTTATGAGCGAAGGGATCGCGCCCGGCATTGACGATCAGGGTATCGGGCTTAAAGCCGGCGTGTTTGGGCAGCCGTTTTGGGCCCTTTGAGGGGAAGGCTTTCTTCCTGGCCAATTCAGGGCCCGGTTTCTACCGGCGTATCGGGTTGGGAACCCCATTCGCTCCACGAGCCGTCATAGACGGCCACGTCGTCACGGCCTAATAGATGCAGCCCAAAAGCCAGCGCACAGGCGGTAATGCCCGAACCACAGGAACAGACGACGCCTTTGTCGTCACGCACCCCGGCCTCGGCATAAAGCGCGGCCAGGGCATCGGCATCCTTGATCAGCCCGGTATCAGGGTCCATCAGCGCGGCATAGGGCATGTTTGCACTGCCGGGGATATGGCCAGACCGCACGCCTTCGCGGGGTTCCGGATCGGTGCCCTGGAAACGGCCGGGACCGCGGGCATCGAGAACATGTTCCTGGCCGGTTTTTACGTTTTCCACCATTTGCGGCAGGATCCGCATCATTTTGGGCCTGAAGCCAACCTCAAACGGGACCGTGGGCACGGGCATTTCAGGTTGGTTCGTCTCGATCTGGCGGCCTTCGGCC
This sequence comes from Alphaproteobacteria bacterium, assembly GCA_047621105.1. GTDB lineage: Bacteria > Pseudomonadota > Alphaproteobacteria > SMXQ01 > SMXQ01 > WHSO01. The sequence goes on along the minus strand of JBLHLO010000047.1, from coordinate 1,946 downwards.
TTCCACTTAGGGAAGCCGCCATTCAGCACCGATACCTTGTCATAGCCGTATATTTTGAACATCCACCATACGCGGGGGGCAGAAAACAGCCCCATACCGTCATAGATCACCACGTGATCACTGCGCTCAATACCCAGCGCCGTCACCTCATCGGAGAAGATCATGGGTTCTACCACCGTATGGGGATGGGGCGCGGCGGGGTCGGAGACCAGCTCGATATCAAGGAACATGGCCCCTGGAATACGCTCGGCGCGGTATTCAGCCCGCGCATTGCGCCCGGTGTCAGGCAGATACCAGGAGGCGTCCACGAGTTTGACGTTCGGCAGCTTCAATCGGTTTGTCAGCCATTCACAATCGACCAGGGAACTTTGATTTTTGTAATTCATTAATAATCACTTATATCTTATTGATATTAAATACGTTCCATCCAATCAGGGAAGGGCAAATTTCGTTCCTTCAGGAAGGCCGGATTGAACAGCTTCGACTGGTAGCGCTGACCATAATCACAGAGGATTGTGACGATGGTGTGACCCGGTCCCATCTGTTTGGCCAGTTGGATGGCGCCACCAATATTAATACCGGTGGAACCGCCCATGCACAGGCCTTCATGCTTCAACAGGTCGAAAATTAGCGGCAAGGCTTCTTCATCAGAAACGAAGAAGGCATCGTCGATGGGCGCGCCCTCGAGATTGGCGGTCACCCGGCCCTGACCGATGCCTTCGGTGATTGAGGTGCCTTCGGCCTTCAACTCGCCCGATTTGATCCAATTATACATGGCGGCCCCGCCGGGATCGGCGCAGGCGATGACGATATCCTTGTTCCGTTCCTTCAATGCCATGCCGACGCCGGCCAGCGTACCGCCGGTGCCGATGGCGCAGGTGAAGCCGTCGATCTTGCCGCCGGTCTGTTCCCAGATTTCCGGGCCGGTGGTGTCGATATGGGCCTGGCGATTGGCGATGTTGTCGAATTGATTGGCCCAGACCGCGCCGTGTTCTTCTTTTTCGTTGAGTTCCTTGGCCAGGCGCTCGGACACTTTGACGTAATTATTGGGATTGGCGTAGGGCACCGCCGGCACTTCCACCAGCTCGGCGCCGCAGAGCCGCAGCATCTGCTTTTTTTCCTCGGACTGGGTTTCGGGGATAACGATTACCGATCGATACCCCCGCGCATTGCCGACCAGGGCGAGGCCGATGCCGGTATTGCCCGCCGTGCCTTCGACAATGACGCCGCCCGGTTCCAGGGTGCCCTTGGCTTCGGCATCACGAATGATGGAGAGCGCTGCGCGGTCTTTGACCGACCCGCCGGGGTTGAGGAATTCGGCCTTGGCGAGGATGTCACAGCCGGTTGCTTCTGATGCCTGACGCAGGCGGATGAGGGGGGTTCGGCCAATGGCGTCTATGAACCCGTCGCGAATATCCATGGATGCTTGTCTTCCTGAAATCACAGTAATTATTCGTTATTTGATAGGCCCTTTTCCAAACTCTGCCTGTAGATCAAGGTAGCGGGAGGGCCTCGCCTGATCAAGAGCGAGGGAAAGGGATTTCGGCCTTAAACGGCCTCAAACCCCCATTGTTGGCGCGCCGTGTTCTCATTCAGCGCCAGCCATTGCAGGGCAATGACCGCCTGGGCGTTATCAAGCTTGCCGTCGGTAAGCAGTTTCAGGGCATCGGGCAAGGCGAGCACCATGGATTTGATGTCTTCGTTCTCGTCATCGCAGCCAAAAATGCCGCCGGCATTTGTCGCATCGACCCGGCCCAAATAGAGCGCCGCCGTTTCCGTGGTGCCGCCCGGACTCACCAGATATTTCTGCATCAAGATCAGATCGCTGATATCGAGCCCGGCTTCCTCCTTCGCTTCACGGCGGGCGACCTCTTCATCGCTTTCACCCGGTTCGATAATGCCGGCGACTATCTCCATCAACCAGGGGGCGCTGCCCACCACATGGG
>JBLHLO010000046.1:0-11042 GCA_047621105.1 Alphaproteobacteria bacterium | reverse complement strand
TGCCCTGTTCGGCACACCAGTTGAGATAGGGGTCGACGAGGAAGTTCTCGTCGGCAAGGGCTACGACGGCTCTGTTGATATCATCCAAATTCGTGCTCATTAACCAAGTCTCCTTGAATGATTGTTTGATGAAGCAAAGGCTGCTTAATCAGAAGGCTTTTCGGGACGTAAAAGCCCCTAAAAGTACGGAATTTTTTAATTTTGAGTGGGTCCGAGCTTATGGGCTCTTAGAAAGTCTCCCTTGTGCCAAGCTTACCGAGGCATCTTATCCTCTCGTCTTAGCATTTGCCTGCTATACGTCAATTATCGTTTTACTATATCTGCAATAACAATTTGATATGGCTGCGCCGTGCGCAATTACCGTACCGGCATACCCTTGAGTTTATGGACGCAGAAGCGTTCAGCGCCGCAAAAGGCCGCAAAACGACAAATACAGGCTATCACATTACCAGGGGCAGGTAATCGATATTACGTCGATGAATGCCAACCCTTAGCTATTAGCGGCGTTTTCGGCCAAATCCCTAAGCCAATCGACCCGGCCCTGAACCGCCAGCCGCTGGTGATAGAAATGGAGCGACCGCAGGCCGCCGAGTTCCTCACCACCGCCGGCCCGCCCAGGCCCGCCATGAACGCACATGGGCATGACGATGCCGTGGCCGGTCTGTGACTTGCCGACGCTCTCATCGACCACCAACACGCGCCCGTGGGCGGCGCCGATACCGGCTACGGCGTCAGCGGCAAAGCCCGCATCGGCAGTAAAGACCGATGCGGCCAGCGAACCACCGCCCCGGCGCGACAGCGCGAAGGCCTGGTCGGGGCTATCATAGGGCATCAGGGTAGAGACCGGGCCGAAGGCCTCGACCTCATGGACGATGCGGGCATCTCCAGGGTTGTCGCAGCGCAGCAAGGTGGGGGCAATAAAACAGCCGGTCTTGGCATCGGCATCCACCAGTTGGGCCTCATCACCGCCGGTTACGACCTTGGCCTCAGATTTGAGCATTGCCAAAGCTTCCAACACCGCCCTCTGCTGCGATTTGGACACGACTGGACCCATATGGACGGATTCATTGCGCGGGTTGCCGATCACGGTCTTGGCGAGCCCCGCCGCCAGCGCATCGGCGACGTCGCCAATGATCGCTTTGGGCACGAAGGCGCGCCGGATAGCCGTACATTTCTGGCCCGCTTTCTGGGTCATTTCCTTACGTACTTCGCGTATGAACAGGTCGAATTCTGCCGAACCGGGCTTGGCATCCGGACCGAGGATCGACGTATTGAGGCTGTCGGCCTCGACATTCATGCGGACTGACGAAGAAATGACCTTGGGATGGGCCCGAAGCGCATGGGCGGTATCGGCGGAACCGGTGAAGGCGATCACGTCCTGGCCGGTAATGTTGTCGGTCAATTCACGGGCCGACCCGCAGACAAGGTTAAGTACGCCGGCAGGCAACACGCCGGCTTCAATCACATCGCGGACCATGCGTTCCGACAGCATTGCCGTGGCGGTGGCGGGTTTGGCCAGCACTGGTACGCCCGACAAGATGGCGACCGCGGCCTTTTCCCACAGCCCCCAGGACGGGAAATTGAAGGCGTTGATGTGAACAGCGACCCCCCGGAGCGGCAGCGATAGATGCATGGACTGGAACGCCTCGTCCTTGCCGAGCTGGTCAAACTGCCCGTCTTTCAGCGCTTTGGCGTCGCCCAGGCTTTTGCCGAGATAAGCGAAATATTTGATGGTCCCGATGCCGCCGTCGATATCGATCATCGCGTCGATCTTGGTGTTGCCGGAATTGGCGAGGGCGATGTCGAAATAGCTGTCACGCTTGGCAGTCAGGGCGTCGGCAATGGCTTTCAACAGGCCTGCGCGTTCGGCAAAGGACATGGCGCGGAGTGCCGCACCACCGGTCTCTCTCGCATAATCCATGGCGGCGCCAATATCGATGCCAGTGGTAGAGGCGCGGGCTAGTTCCTCGCCAGTGACCGGATCCACAAGGGGGCTCCCCTCATCCGAACCTTCAATCCATTTACCACTGACGTAACTCGCGAGTTTCATGTCGTTCCCCGTTTCGTGTTTTTTGGTGCTTTGGGACCCGTTGCCGGAACCCACTATAAGGCGGCGACAGAATAGCGAAAAGGCCCCGTCCGGCAACTGCCGAGTGCATCTTGTTTCCCGTTTGCGCCGAGTCACAGTGTGCGCCCCATTGACAGGGCGGGCGTGATGGCCGAAACAGAACACCGTAATTGGCCGCGCGCGGTGCGGGCGACTGGATTTTGGGACCATGAGGCAATGGCCGAGAGCAAGACAAACGGGGCAGGGGATGCGGCAGCCGCCGCGACCGGCATTTGCGCCGATCACGGCAACCGACCAGAGGCGTTGATCGAAATTTTACACGCCCTGCAGGCGCGGATCGGTTATGTGCCGGCTGAGAGCCTCGGGGTTATCGCCAAAGCGGTCAACCTATCCCGGGCTGAAGTTTATGGCGTGTTCACCTTCTATCATGATTTTCGCGATGCCCCGGCCGGCCGGCATGTGGTCAAACTATGCCGGGCCGAGGCCTGCCAGGCGGTGGGCTGCGAAGCGCTGGTGCCCCATGCTGAAAAGGTATTCGGCACATCTTTTGGGGCGACCGGGGCCGATGGCCGGGTCACGCTGGAGGCGGTTTATTGCCTCGGAAATTGCGCCTTGGGCCCTGCAGCCTTGATCGATGGTGAGCTTCATGGAATGTTAAATAACAATAAGTTAAAAACTATATCTCATAAATTAAATTAGATAATTTGCGCCTATGACAACGCCTGACATCACCACCATTTACGTCCCCTGCGACGCCGCCAGCTTGTCTGTTGGCGCCGATGCCGTCGCCGCGGCGATTGCCGTTGAAGCTGACCGCCGGGGCATGAATATTCGTCTGGTTCGTAATGGATCGCGCGGCCTTTTGTGGCTCGAGCCGTTGGTCGAGGTGGCGACGGATAAGGGGCGTATCGCTTATGGCCCGGTGGCCGCTGAAGACATTACGGGTTTGTTTGAGGCCGGGTTCCTGGAGGGGAACGCGCATAAGCTCAACCTGGGGCCGGTCGGGGATATTCCTGCGCTCAAGCGCCAGACCCGGATCACCTTTGCCCGTTGTGGCGTGATTGATCCCTTGTCGCTCAGTGATTATGAGGCCGAGGGCGGCTTTGCGGCGCTGCGCAAAGCTGGCGCCATGACGCCGGCCGATATCGTTGGCCAAGTCCTGGAATCAGGGCTGCGCGGGCGCGGCGGCGCCGGTTTTCCGGCCGGGATCAAATGGAAGACGGTTGCCGAGGTCGAAGCCGACCAGAAATACATCTGCTGTAACGCCGATGAAGGCGATTCGGGCACCTTTGCCGACCGTATGCTGATGGAGGGCGACCCCTACACCCTGATCGAGGGGATGGCCATTGCCGCGCTCGCTACCGGGGCGACCAAAGGCCTAATTTACTTGCGTTCCGAATATCCCCACGCGATCAAAACCATGAAACGGGCCATCGAATTGGCGACAGAGTCCGGGATTCTTGGTCCCAATGTAGCCGGTTCGGGTAAGGCTTTTTCCCTGGAAGTCCGGGTCGGCGCCGGGGCCTATATCTGTGGTGAAGAGACCTCGATGCTGGAAAGCCTCGAAGGCAAACGGGGTATGGTCCGCGCCAAGCCGCCGATCCCGGCGCTCAAAGGACTGTTCGGGCAACCGACCCTGGTCAATAACGTGCTCAGTTTTGCTGCCGTACCCTGGATCATTGCCAATGGCGGGGCCGCCTATAAGGCTTACGGGGTGGGGCGCTCAACCGGCACCCAGCCGTTCCAACTTGGCGGCAACGTCAAGCAAGGCGGGCTTTTTGAACTGCCGTTTGGCGTCACCCTGGACGAATTGGTCAATGATATCGGTGCTGGGACCCGTTCTGGCCGTCCGGTACGTGCGGTCCAAGTCGGCGGGCCTTTGGGGGCGTATCTGCCGCCGGCTAAGTTTGATCTTCCCATGGATTATGAGGCCTTTGCTGCCGCCGATGCCATGGTTGGCCATGGTGGCATTGTGGTCTTTGACGATACTGTGGATATGGCCGTTCAGGCCCGGTTTGCCTTGGAATTCTGCGCCATTGAAAGCTGTGGTAAATGTACCCCGTGCCGCATCGGTTCGACCCGCGGAGCGGAGGTTGTCGAACGCATTCGGACCGGCCAGGAACCTGAAAAAAACCTAAGGATTCTCAAGGATCTTTGTGAAATAATGAAGGACGGTTCGCTTTGTGCTCTCGGCGGCCTGACGCCCATGCCGGTGAGCAGTGCGCTGGCCCATTTCCCAGAGGATTTTGGGCCCAAAGCCCCCGCACAAGCGGCCCGCACCTAATTTAGAGGACGCGATGAGTCTGATCAAAGAAGCAGATTTCGGTACCCCAGCCCGGCAGTCGGATAAAACCGTCACGCTGGAAATCAATGGTCAAAGCGTCACGGTGCCCGCCGGCTCCTCGGTCATGCATGCTGCCTCCACCATGGGCACGCAGATTCCCAAGCTCTGCGCCACCGATACGCTGGAACCGTTCGGATCATGCCGGCTTTGCCTGGTTGAGATCGAGGGCGCGCGCGGCACACCGGCATCCTGCACCACCCCTGTGGCCGAAGGCATGAAGGTCCATACACAGAACGAGCGCTTGGAGCGGTTGCGCCGTGGCGTGATGGAGCTCTATATCTCCGATCATCCGCTTGATTGTCTGACCTGTTCGGCCAATGGCGATTGCGAATTGCAGGATATGGCGGGCGTGGTTGGTCTGCGTGAAGTGCGCTACGGCTTCGATGGTGAGAACCATTTAGTCGCCGACAAGGATGAATCGAACCCTTATTTCACCTTTGATCCCACCAAATGCATTGTCTGTTCGCGTTGTGTGCGCGCCTGCGAAGAAGTGCAGGGCACTTTCGCATTGACCATTGATGGGCGCGGCTTCGCTTCCAAGGTCGCCGCAAGTGCCGATGATGATTTCCTCGATTCCGAATGTGTGTCCTGCGGCGCCTGCGTACAGGCCTGCCCAACCGCGACCTTGATGGAAAAATCCGTGATTGATCACGGCCAGCCCGAGCATTCGGTCATTACCACCTGCGCCTATTGCGGGGTCGGTTGTTCGTTCAAGGCGGAAATGCGCGGCGATGAAGTGGTCCGCATGACCCCTTACAAGGAGGGCGGCGCCAATGAAGGCCATTCCTGCGTCAAGGGACGCTTCGCTTGGGGCTATGCGACCCATAAGGATCGTGTGACCAAACCCCTGGTGCGCGAAAAGATCACCGATCCCTGGCGCGAAGTCGAATGGGACGAAGCCATCAATTTTGCCGCTGACCGGCTGAAGGCAATCCAGAAACAATATGGCCGTGGGGCCATCGGCGGCATCACGTCTTCGCGCTGTACCAACGAAGAAGTTTACGTCGTCCAGAAAATGGTGCGCACGGCGTTTGCCAATAACAACGTTGATACCTGCGCGCGGGTTTGCCATTCCCCGACCGGCTATGGTCTCAAGACGACCTTCGGTGCCTCGGCCGGGACCCAGGATTTCAAGTCGGTGGCCAAGTCCGATGTGATCATCATCATCGGCGCCAACCCGACCGATGCGCATCCGGTATTTGCTTCGCGCATGAAGCGTCGCCTGCGCGAGGGCGCCAAGCTGATCGTTATTGATCCACGCCGTATCGACCTCATCCGAACCCCGCATATCCAGGCCAGCCATCATCTGCAATTGCGGCCCGGCACCAATGTTGCCGTGATCAATGCGCTGTCTCATGTGATTGTCACCGAAGGATTGGTTGATAAGGACTATGTGGCTGAGCGCTGTGAGACCGAAGATTTTGATGTTTGGGCTAAATTCATTGCCGAGGCGCGCAACTCGCCCGAAGCGTTGGAAGAAACAACCGGTGTGCCGGCGGCCGAGATTCGCGCCGCGGCGCGGCTTTACGCCACTGGGGGCAACGGTGCGATCTATTACGGGCTCGGCGTTACCGAACATTCCCAGGGTTCAACCATGGTCATGGGCATGGCCAATCTATGCATGGCGACCGGCAACATCGGCCGCGTCGGCGTTGGCCTCAACCCACTGCGGGGCCAGAACAATGTTCAGGGTGCCTGCGACATGGGCTCATTTCCGCATGAGTTCCCGGGTTACCGCCACGTTTCCGACGATGCCGTGCGTCAGATTTTCGAAGACCTCTGGCAGAAGAGTCTCGACAATGAACCGGGGTTGCGTATTCCCAACATGCTCGACGCGGCGGTCGAAGGCACCTTCAAGGGCATCTTTATCCAGGGTGAAGATATTGCCCAATCGGATCCCAATACCAAGCATGTGATCGAGGGGTTGGAGTCGATGGAATGCGTCATTGTTCAGGACCTCTTCCTGAACGAGACCGCAGGTTTCGCCCATGTTTTCTTCCCCGGCACGTCGTTTTTGGAAAAGGACGGCACCTTCACCAATGCCGAACGGCGCATTAATCGCGTGCGTTCGGTGATGAAGCCAAAACAGGGCCTGAGTGAATGGGAAGCCGTGGCGCGCCTGTCGACAGCCATGGGCTATTCCATGCATTATAATTCAGCGTCCGAAATCATGGATGAGATCGCCGGCATTACGCCAACCTTCAAGGGCGTGTCGTTTGACAAGATTGACCAGCTCGGTTCCATTCAATGGCCGTGCAATGACGCGGCCCCCGAGGGCACGCCGATCATGCATGTCGACAAATTCGTGCGCGGTCGGGGCCGTTTCATGTTGACTGAATTTGTGGCGACCGAGGAAAGAACCAATCGTTCGTTCCCTCTGCTGCTGACCACCGGCCGTATCCTTAGCCAATACAACGTTGGTGCTCAAACCAGGCGGACCGGCAATGTTGCCTGGCACGATAAGGACGTGCTCGAAATCCATCCCCATGATGCGGAGACGCGCGGTATAGAACCTGGCGATCTGGTTTCCATTTCCAGCCGAATTGGGGCGACGACGCTTCATGCGGTGATTACTGACCGGGTGCCGCCTGGTGTCGTCTACACCACGTTTCATCATCCGGTATCGGGGGCCAATGTAATTACCACCGAACATTCCGATTGGGCGACCAATTGCCCGGAATACAAGGTGACGGCGGTGCAGATTGTGCGGTCCAACATGCAGTCCGATTGGCAGAAGGAATGGGCTGAACGTGAAACCGACAACAAGCGTGTCGCGGTGAGCCCGCCGGCTGCGGAATAATCATGGCGTCAACGACAAAGATGGCAACAAAGATGTCTATCAAGGCAGCAACCAAGAGTGCGCGCGCGGGCAGCAAACCTGGGTCCGGTTCCTCGGTGCCGGTGTCGGTGCTGGTCGGTGGGCAGGACGGGGCTCGCAAGGAATGGCGTCTGGCGGAAGAAGTGCCGGTCAACCTTGCCTATAACGGGCGGCCCCATGTGGTGATGATGGCCACACCGGAAGATTTAGAAGATTTTGCCGTTGGCTTTTCCCTCTCGGAAGGCGTCCTGGCTTCTGCCGACATTGTGCGCGACATCAAGGTCGAGCACGTTAAAGGCGGGATCATGGTCGATGTCGCCACCGCGTCACGAGCCGAAGTGGTGCGTGAACGCCAGGCCCGATCATTGGAAGGGCGTTCAGGATGTGGGTTATGCGGGATGCAGCGGCTTGATCAGGTGGTTCGTAACGTGCAGCCGGTTCACGCCGGTTTTGAGATTTCCACCGATGCCATTGCGGCCGCGTTTGAAAGTCTGCCGGAGCACCAGACAATGAACCGTCTCAACCATTCGGTTCATGCCGCCGCTTGGGCGGATGCAGAGGGCAAAATTCTTCTGATTCGTGAAGATGTGGGCCGCCATAATGCGCTCGATAAGTTGATTGGCGCGCTCAGCCGCGACGGGATCGATACGACCAAAGGCTTTTGTGTGATGACCTCGCGCTGCTCGTTCGAATTGGTGCAAAAATCTGCTGCCGTCGGTATTCCCTACCTTGCTACTGTTTCAGCGCCTACGGCGCTGGCGCTCGATCTCGCGGAACGGGCGGGTATGATCCTGGCCTCATTATCGCCTGACGGCGTTGTTTTGTTTGAAGCCGGCTGACTGTATCCCGATGGCACTTCAAGATATCGTTCGCATGGCCAACCAGATTGCCGGCTTTTTCGCCGCCTACCCCCATGATACGGCGGTACAGGAGACGGCGACCCATATCCGCAGTTTCTGGGATCCGCGCATGCGCCAGCAGCTATTCGATCACCTGGCAAAGGGGGGCGAGGGGCTCCAGCCCATTGCCTTGGAAGCGTCCCGATCACTCTTGGAAAAAAGCCTGATATAAAAAATTACCCATGGAAGGCCCCCATATGTGGACGGGGGTGGGGGCGGGAGTGTATAAGCCCCGCAATCGCAAAGCTTTGAATAAAGGGCGGAGACATTAATGCCGGATCTCGAGCTTAAGGTCACAAAGGTCGAAGACCTTACCTCCAAGATCAGAATGTTTGAATTGGCGCCAGTCGCGGGCGGTGAGTTGCCTGCCTTTGAGGCTGGTGCGCATATCGACATTAAAATGCCGAACGGTATCACCCGTTCCTATTCGCTTGCCAACAATCCTGAGGAACGGAACCGTTACGTCACGGCCATCTTGAAGGAAGTGGCAGGCAAGGGCGGTTCCATTTGGATGCATGACAACGTGAATGTTGGCGATGTGCTGACCACCACCGAACCCATACAGAATTTTCCGCTCTCAGAAGATGCGACCCAATCGGTTCTATTGGCTGGGGGTATCGGCATTACGCCGATCTTGGCCATGGGCTATCGCCTCAAGGCGTTAGGCAAGAAAGTGCATCTGCACTTTTGCACGCGGTCTGTCGAAGACACGCCCTTCACCGATGAAGTTAAAGCTGTCTTTGGCAGCGATGTGACCTTTCATCACGATGGCGGCGATCCTTCCAAAGGAATCAATCTTAAGGAAACCTTCGCCGATCATGAAGAGGGCGAGCACCTTTATGTTTGCGGGCCGCCCGGCATTTTGAATGCGACGCGGGATGCTGCTGCCCATTGGCCGGATGGCACGGTGCATTTTGAGCTGTTCACGTCTGCCCGTACCGAGGAGCAAGTGGCCGAGGCCGAGGCTGCGTTCCGTACCAACGAGGAATTTGAGATCGAGCTCGCTCAGTCCGGTGTGACCCTAACCATCCCCGCTGACCGTTCAATCCTTGATGTGATGATTGAGGAAGGGTTCGGTGTGCCTTATGCGTGCGAGGAAGGGTGGTGCGGCGCGTGCATCATCCCTATGTTGGGTGGCAAGGCTGATCACCGCGATGAAGTTCTGTCGAACGCCGAAAAAGAAGCGAATGAGAAGATTCAGGTTTGCGTTTCACGTGCACTGCCGGGTGAAAAACTGATCCTTGATATGTAGCTAAACATTGTTCAACCAATAAAAAGCGCGGCTGTTTTAGACCGCGTTTTTTATTTTGTGGATTGTGATTTTATGGCCGCGTCAGGTGGCGGGGCTCCAGGACCAGTCGCCGCTTTCCAAATTATCGTGGACAACGCTGCGCATGAGTTCGTGGATCGCGTTGGTTGCTTTCGACGCGGGGCGCTTGGCTGAATAAACCAGGTACATATCGCGTGACAGCGTCGGGTGATCGAACCGTCGGGCGATGATCCGTCCGTCTTCGACCTCGCGTTTGACGGAACCGAGCGGCAAAATGGCGTAGCCGATGCCTTTGGCGACCATTTCCTTCATGGCGGTTACCGAATCGATTTCGAGCACAACATTGAGCTCGAATCCCTTTTCGTGGGTGGCTTCTTCCACGATTGAACGTAAACCCGACGACACACTGGGCAGGATCATCGGTAAATCGGCAATGTCGATAAGGGTGACCGTATCGCGATTGGCGAAAGCGCTATTGCCGGGGCCGATCAGGCATAGGTCTTCGGTCACAAGCGGTTCGCATACGAGCCCTTGTACCGCCGCCGGGTTGTATGAAAAGGCCAGATCGATGCGATCGTTTTCGACCCATTCCATCAGGTCTTCGCTCATGGCATCGACGATGGCGAGTGCCACGTTGGGGTAGTCACGCCGGCATCGTTCCACCAATTGTGTGGCCAGGATGAGGTTTAAGGTTGGCGTCAAGCCGACGGCAATCTTGCCGCGCGGCGGGCCGGCCAAATCGGCGACCGACAGTTTGGCGCGGTCAATCTGGCGCAGGATGATCTGGGCGTGATCGCGCAGAAGCAGCCCGGCCTCGGTCGGGATGACGCCGCGTGAATGGCGGTTCAAGAGTTTGACGCCGAGTTCTTCCTCAAGCTTACGTATCTGCAGGCCAAGCGCCGGCTGGGCCACGTGCAAATAGGCGGCGGCCTTGGAAAAACCGCGTAATTCTGCGATCCGCAGGAAATATTGCAATTGTTTGATAGTCATTTTTCTAGGTAAACATTAGATAGATATAGCTTTTTTGTCTATCAAATTCCCCCTGATAGCTGATGATCCGTGGGTTAAGTGGCGGGCTTGGTGTGAGTCGCGCCCCCGTGGTATTTTCCGTACCAGAAACGGTTTCAAGCCGGGGACTATCCCAGCTTGGGAATATAAAAAAATACAACACAGGGGACTGACATTATGGGAAATCGACTTTTTATTACTGCTGCTGCCGCCATTACGATGCTGGCAGCACCCGCTGGGGCTGAGGATTTTTACAAGGGCAAGCGGATCACCATCACTGCTTCAGGGGGCGCTGGCGGGGGCTACGACAATTACACCCGGATGCTCGGTCGTCATATCAACAAACATATTCCCGGTAATCCGAAGATTCGGGTTCAGAACATGAATGCCGCCGGTGGCGTGGTGCTCGCTAATTTTACCTACACCAAGGGGGCCAAGGACGGCACTTTTCTCGCCAATATCCGCCCATCGGTCTTGTTCGAAGAATTGTTCGGTAATAAGGCCATCAGGTTCAAGGGGCAGAAATTAAAGTATGTCGGCAATATGAACGAAGACACCGATGCTTGTCTCGTTTGGCACACCACGGGTGTGACGTCGATTACGGATTTTTTCACCCGCGACCTGATCACCAGCGG
>JBLHLO010000045.1:0-11061 GCA_047621105.1 Alphaproteobacteria bacterium | reverse complement strand
TCGCGTGCATAGGGCTGGCCGGTTAGCGGCTCCAATACGTCGCAGAACAGAATTAGCTGCGGCTGAGCTGTAAAGGGATCCATCACGGCCGTAGTTAGATCCGGCATAAGGGTCATGTCGGATTCGTTGATGGCTTTCCAGCCGGCGATAGAAGAACCGTCAAACATAATGCCATCGGTGAGCATGTCTTCATCGACGGTGCAAACGGCTTGTGCCGTGTGCTGCCATTTCCCCTTGGGGTCAGTGAACCGGAAATCGACATATTTGACGTCGTTATCCTTGATCATCTGAAGGACTTTTTTTACCTCGTCGGCCATTTTTACAACTTCCCTTTTTTGTCTCGTCATTGATTGTTAAATGGGTCGCCGACACCGAATACGGAGTGTCGCCGAAAATCTAGTTTAGATGGCTTCGCTGCCGGTTTCGCCAGTGCGGATGCGGATTACTTCGTCGATCGTGGAAACAAATATTTTACCATCGCCGATACGTCCTGTATGGGCGGCATTGGTTATGGCCTCGATGGCGCGTTCAACCAGAGCGTCGTCCATAACGATCTCAATCTTTACCTTCGGCAGGAAGTCGACCACGTACTCTGCCCCTCGGTACAATTCTGTGTGGCCTTTTTGCCGACCGAAGCCCTTAGCTTCGGTTACGGTCATGCCCTGAAGGCCGATTTCATGGAGGGCTTCCTTCACTTCGTCTAGCTTGAAGGGCTTGATGATGGCTTCGATCTTTTTCATTAGTGCGGAGGTTCCACTTGTCGCAGGTTGATCGGGGATGACGCATAGGTTTATCGCGAACAGGCAAAGGCCTTACAAGGCCTATATGTCCATGTAGCACGGCTTGTGCCAAGTCAGAAAAGCTATATATAACAGTATATTGAGCAGGCTCTCGAGGGTACTGGGGAATACTAGCGCAAATAATTGCATAAATTTTAGTCAGTGTGTCTAAATTCTGAACAAGGATGCGACGGTTCGGGGGCGGGTGCCTGACGGTGGGATTGAAGGGCCTAAGATGGCCGGCCTTGACGGAGCCTCGGCTATTCAATACTTAAGACGCCTTCTTATGGCGGGTGTAGCTCAGTCGGTTAGAGCGCCAGATTGTGGATCTGGAGGTCGTGGGTTCGATCCCCATCACTCGCCCCATTTCAGGGCCTAGTCCCTTCAGGGGCTGGGCCCTTTTCATGCCTATATGAACGCATGAGGCCTGATGTTAATTTTCTAGCCGACCAATACCATCCCACAGGGAGAATGGACATGTTTCCAAAAATAATGGTGATGCGGAGGGCCGCATGGGCTCTGACGCTGATTATGCCTGTCGTCATGGGAGGTACTTCTGCTACTCAAGCGGCGGATTTCTACGCCAAAAAGTCCATCGATTTCTTGATCGGCGGCAATCCCGGCGGTGGATATGACACTTATTCACGGACCATAGGCCGTCATCTTGGCAGATTTATCCCCGGCCGACCGGCCGTCATCAACAAGAACATGCCAGGGGCGGGTTCAAGCAAGCTTGCCGCTTACATTTATGCTGTTGCACCAAAGACCGGCCTTGTGATCGGGGCCGTCTATCCCGGTGCGATTGCTAATCCTTTGGTGAATGCCAAGCTGCGCAAGCGCTATGAACCGACCAAGCTAATTTACCTCGCCAGCGCCGATAGCGGCACAAGGTTGTGCTTTACGTTCCAGCATTCAAAGACCAAGACATTCGCCGATGCCCAAAAAATGAAGACCGTCATGGGCGCTTCTGCGGCCGGGGGCTCAACCCGCGACTATGTGCTGTTGCACAACGCGCTCTCGGGCACGAAATTTGAACTCGTCTCGGGCTACAAGGGATCGGTGGATATCATCCTCGCTATGGAGCGCGGAGAAGTGGACGGCTTGTGTGGATTCGACTGGACGAGCTTCCTGGCCCAGCGGCCGCAGTGGCTCGAACAGAAAAAGGTCAATCCGTTGGTCCAGGTGGCTCTTGAACCGGAGGATCGGCTCACCAAGCTTGGTGTGCCCAGCATCTGGGATTACATCAAGGGCGACGAAGACCGGCAGATCATGCAGACGGTGGTGGCCCAACAGGTGTTTGGCCGCCCTTATATCGCGCCACCGGGTACCATTGCGGACCGGGTCGCGATATTGCGCGCCGGATTTGCAGCGGTACTTAAGGACCCAAGACTGCTTGCCGACGCCAAGAAGGCGCGCATTGAGATAACACCGAGTTCGGGTGAAAAGGTGCAGCAGCTCGTCGCGCAGATGTATGCAACGCCCAAGCCGATCGTTGACAAGATGACAAAGATTTTGACGCCCGTGGGTGCGACCAAGAAAAAGTAACGACCAACCCGCTTGCTCGACTGAAAAAGGGCGTGCCGCTTATGCGGTACGCCCTTTTCTCGACCCATTATTCGAATCAGGGTTTCCAGTCGTTATGTGCTTGGCCGTCTTTTGCCGATGGTGGTGGTTCTGATGAGGGTGCCTGGACGTGCGGGGCGGTTGTTGCCGTCGTTTCGGCGGGCGGTGCCGGGGGGGCGTCTTCCTTGCTGCGGAACAACCAGCGGAATACGCGCCGCGCGCCGCGCCATATCTTGGGCAGCAACCAAACCATCAGAAGAATGAAGAGGATTATTAGGGCCAGAAAAATCCAGGGATGCTGGATTGCGGCCCACATACCGGCGAAGACGGCAATGTCCTCACCGATCGAAAGCGTCCAGTTGGAGAACGGCTCCGGCGAGGTATTCACCACCGCCCGCGTTCCGGCCTTGGTCGCATGGGTCGCGGCGGCCATGGAACCACCGACCATCAAAGCGGCGAGTTCTGCGCCCATGCCCAATTCGCCGACTGCACCGGCCGCCATTATGGCGCCGGCTGGAATGCGAATAAAGGTGTGGATGGTGTCCCACAAGGTATCGACGCCGGGAATTTTGTCGGCGAAGAATTCGACAGCATACATCAATCCGGCGGCGCCGATGACCAGTGGGTTCGCCAGGATGGCGAGATCAGGGGGCAGCACCATGTTGCCGGTGATGCTGAGAACCCCAAGCGTCAAGATCGCTGCGTAGAGATTAATGCCGCTGGCCCAGGAGGCGCCCATAGCGAGTGCAATAGGTTGCACAATATCCATCGGTTCAGTTCTTCCGATTGTTGATTAGGGTTGTTTGGAAATTTAATGCCAGTGTTTAGCCATTCTTTAGCCACATGGTTTTGGCGGTGCGTGTTAGCACGCCGTCAATGAGACCGCGGTGTTCATCTTCGAACATGGCATCAACACCGAACAGGGCCGAGGGCAGCCGGCCGATCCAGAAATAAAGGGCGAATATACCGCACCAGACCCAGCAAGCAGCGATGAACGGGATAGAGAACCTGAGAGAGATGAGTGCGCCGATAGTGATGAACAGGCCAGTGGCGAAGCACGTGCTGATATTGGTGTCACGCCGCGCTTCACGGGACACATCACGTTCGCACAGCCGTTGGACGGCGCTGGCTAGAATCGATTCCTTTTCCTGGGTGGGCGTGTCAGACATGGCTGTCCCCCTCATTTTTGGCCAGCCGGTTGTGGGCCGGCGCCAATATGGGCATCATGATGCTACATGGTGGGGTGCCCGGCCATTAAAAAATAGGAGGCCCATATGCCATTCTTCGAATCCTTTGCCAATGAATCCGAAATCGGTGACGTTTATCGCTATGAACCGCGGATTTGGAAGCATTTCGGTGAATTCTCACGGGAATTGATGCGTGGGCCATCGCCGCTCAGTCCCGGTGAGCGAGAGTTGATCGCGGGCTTCGTTTCCGGCCTCAATGCCTGCGAATTTTGTCATGGCGCCCATACGGCAGCGGCGGTGGCTTTCGGGTTTCCTGATGATTTGATGCCCCAACTCCTCGACAATATTGATGCCGCACCGGTGGACGAGAAACTTAAACCCATACTCAAATATGTGAAAAAACTGACGCTAACATCTGCGCGCATGGTTCAGGCCGATGCCGATGCGGTATTCGCCGCTGGTTGGGGTGAAACGGCGCTCCATCACGCTATCGGTGTTGCCGCGCGCTATAATTTGGTCAACCGCCTTATTCACGGTCATGGCATCCAGGCGAATCCCGATACGTTCAAGGATCGTGGCGAACACATTGCGGGCAAGAAGCACGAAGCTTGGAAAGCAGACCAGAGTGTGCTTGCGCCCAAACGCGACTGAGAAACGCTTGAGAAACGACTAGGGAAAAACATGGGATCGCTCACCCTGTATCATGGCTTGGCCTCGACCTGTTCGAAGAAGGCGCGCCTCGCGCTTTATGAAAAGGGGCTGGGCTTCGAAAGCCGGTTGATTAACCTCCAGGCGTTTGAACAACACACGCCGGAATACCTCAAGCTTAATCCGGGGGGTGTGGTGCCGACATTGGTCGATGATGGGCAGGCGGTGATCGAATCATCGGTCATCATTACCTATCTAGATGACATTGTGTCTGACGCCCCCTTGACCCCGAGCGATCCGTTTGCCCGCGCCGAAATGCGTTTGTGGATCAAGTGGTCCGATGAGCGCGCTTACAAAGCCGTATATGTGCCGACCTGGGACCGGTTGTCCCGGCCCATTGCCCAGAAGATGAATGATCAGGAGCTCAGCCAGCGGTTGGCGGCCGTGCCGACCGAGGAACGTCGGGCGCGTTGGCGGGCGACGGCGCGCGAAGGATTCGAACAGGCGGAATTCGATGCGGCTTACGCTGAAATGACGGCGACATTCGATAGGATGGAAGCGGCGCTTAATGACGGGCGCGATTGGCTCGCCGGTTCTTATTCGTTGGCCGATATCGCCATCGTGCCGTTTGTCGAACGCATTGATGACCTGCGCCCCGATCTGCTGGAATCCAACAAATGGCCTGGCGTCACCGCGTGGTTCGCGCGCTACCGGGAACGTCCGGCCTATGACAAGGCCTTCTTCTTTGAAGGCAAGGACGCGCGTATCTCGGCCATCCGCAAGATGCTGGGAATCGACCCCTAAACCGCGGCCTTAAAAGGTTGCCCCTGATTTGAGATAATGCTCGGCGATTTCCCGGCCCGTCGCCTTCCACACTTTGTCATGGCGGTTGATATAAGCGAGCGCCCGATCGACCGCCTTGATGCGGTATGCCGGTCCGGCGACGAACGGGTGTAGGCCGATGGGCAGCACCATGCCGGTCTCGGCACCATCCTCATAGAGCGTATCAAAAGCGTCTTTGACCATCTGCTCGAATTCAGCCGGGGAATAATGCATCCGGTTAATGGCGCCATTGTCGTGGGGATGTTCGCCATAAGGCATGGAGACGATTTGTTTGCCCCCGGCATTGATCATGTAGGGCTGGTCGTCGTTGATCCAATCGGCGCAATAGAGCAGGTTTTCCGCCGCTAGGTGATCGACGGTGTTCCAGGTTTCATGCATGCCCGGGCCCATCCAGCCGACGGGCCGGGTGCCGGTCGCTTTTTCGATACGGTCGAGGGAGCCGCGAATCACATCGCCTTCAGTCGCGGGATCGATCTTATGCATCGGGCGTGAGTTGGATTCACCGTGCGCCATGAATTCCCAGCCGGCCGCCTTGGCCGCTTCGATGATTTCCGGATGGGCGTCGCAAATTTCGGCATTGGTGTTGGCGGTAATCGGAAAGCCGTGCTTCTTGAACAGCTTCAACAGGCGCCAGAAACCCACCCGGTTGCCGTAGTCGCGCTTGCTCCAGCCAACCACATCCGGGGTATGGCCGGTGCCGCGCGGGATCGGCTGGTCGAGGGGGAAATACTCGATGTTGAGGATGATCCAGACCGCCACCCGGGCGCCACCCGGCCAGGTGATCTTGGGCCGCTTGGGCAGTGGCACATAGTCGAAAGGTCCGTATTTTGATGGTTCCATCATTCCCCCCTTGAATAAGAAAAACGGCGGGGCAATCCCCTCGTTTTTCTCCCCCGTTTTGGCCTGTCAGTAGCGGGCTGTCAATTACGTCAAATCTTGGGCGGGGCCCGCCATTGGGGGGTGAATGGATCGGGGCAGGGGGCTATAATCGAAAAAAATGCCGTGAGGCTTATAACGAACAGGGAGAGTTCCCCATGTTGATTGATGCCGATACCCACCTGCGTGAAGATTACTGCCTTGATCAGGTCTATGCCCTGAAGGGTGAATTCGCGCACCTAACGCCGAAAAAGATCGTCGATGGCGATTACGCGCAAATTCGCTACGACCACAAGTTGAGCCCCTGGCCCGCAAGCGCGGAAAAAAGCCATGACCATAAGGAGCTCTATAACCCAGAGCGCTGGGAAGGCCGCGTCGCCGCGATGCAGGTGCAATCTATCGACATGGACGCGCGGATTGCCGCTTTTGCCGAGGCGGGCGTCGCAAAACAGGTGTTATTCGGCACCAACATGGACCCGGCTGTCCTGACCCGGGGTAAGCTGGGTGGGGCGCTGGCGCGTGCTTACAACGATTGGGTCGCGTCACTGGTCAAAGGCCATGAGGATGCGTTGGTGCCGGTGGCTATCCTGCCGTTGGGCTATCCGGAAGGTATGGCGGCGGAACTCAACCGCTGCGTCACCCAATATGGTTTCAAGGCCGGGTTGCTGGGCGCTTATTCGCTCGATCACACGTTAGATGAGGAAGTGTTTGATCCGCTTTATGCCGAGGCAGTGCGTCTTGACGTGCCACTTTTCGTTCACCCCAATTCACGGGGTGAAATGACCAATCGCTTCAAGAATTTCTACATCATGCACACCCTGGCGCGGCCGACCAATTGCACGGCGGCGCTGGTCGGCTTGGTGGTTGGTGGGGTGTTTGAGCGCTTCCCCAAGCTGCGCGTCTCCTTTTATGAATGCAATACTGAATGGTTGCGTTTTTGGATGCACCGAATGGATGCGACCTATGATTATTTATCGGATCTTTATGCGCCGTATCTGACCATGAAGCCGTCGGATTACGTGCGCCGCAACTGTTGGCTGACCTGCGAATCCCATGAACCGGATTTGCCCGCGGCGATCGAAGAGATTGGCCAGGACAGGTTGATGATGGCCTCGGACTATCCTCATTGGGATGCCGGTTTTCCCTTCATGATCAAGGAGTTCCAGGATCGCGGGGATATATCCGCCGGGGTTAAGGAACGGATCATGTGCGAAAACGTACGCAACTTGATGCGGCTCTGACGGCTTTGCCCCCCGTGATCCCCTGGCTCGCGATCTCCTAGCTATCACATACATTGGGCTGTATCCTGCTTCCTAGGTTGGGTTTACTGTGCCGAATCGGCGGCCTTTGCCCCGCAATCATTGCATCCATTTTTCATTACACCCGGCTGTTGGGGGGTGGCGCCAGCCCACACTTTGCCGATTGATTTTGATAGATAAGTTTATGAAACAGCCTACTCAAAAACCCTCCTCGCTCAAAATAGTTGGCCGTATCGAACGGATCGCGCTGCCGGATCTGGGCATAGACGCGCTCGACGCTAAGGTCGATACTGGTGCGGCCACCTCGGCCCTGCATTGCATGAATATCGAACCGGTCGAACGTGATGGAAAAGATTGGATCCGCTTTACCGTCGTGCTCCGTCACGAAGACCATGACGATGTGCAGGAATGCTTCGTCCCGTACTATGACAAGCGCAAAGTCAAGAATAGTGGTGGCATCGCCGAGCTGCGCTACGTCATTGCAACGACAATGACTATGGGGGAGCAATCATGGCCCATCGAATTAACTTTGGCCCGGCGGCGAAACCTTAAATACCGGATGATTATTGGTCGTCAGGCGCTGCGCGCGGCGGGTGTAGTGGTTAACCCCAGTCGCCGACATCTGAGCAAGCCGTTGAAAGGGTAAGCGGCATCTACTGATTACACACAAGGAGATTTTGTTATGAAGATTGCCATGCTTGCCCGTAACCCGAAGCTTTATTCCCATCGTCGTTTGGTCGAGGCGGCGGAGAGCCGCGGGCATGAATTCAAAATTATCAATACGCTGAAGTGTTACATGAACATCACTTCGCATCGACCGGAGGTGATTTATGACGGCCATAAGCTGGAAGGGTACGATGCGGTGATTCCGCGTATCGGGGCTTCGGTGACCTTCTATGGCCTCGCGGTACTGCGCCAATTCGAAATGATGGGGGTCTATCCGCTCAACGAATCGGTGTCTATCGGCCGGTCCCGCGATAAGCTCCGCTGCATGCAAATTCTCTCCCGCGAAGGCATCGGTCTGCCGGTTACCGCATTTGCACATGACCCCAGCCAGACGGAAGAGGTTCTTCAAATTGCTGGCGGGGCACCGGTGGTGATTAAGCTGCTGGAAGGTACCCAAGGCATTGGCGTCGTGCTCGGTGAAACCCACAACGCTGCCAAGTCGGTGATTGAGGCCTTCCGCGGGGCCAATGTGAATATTTTGGTTCAAGAATTTATCAAGGAAGCGGGCAGCGCAGATATCCGCGCCTTGGTGGTTGGTGGACGCGTGGTCGCGGCGATGGAGCGGCGCGGTGCCGCAGGCGATTTCCGTTCCAATCTGCACCGGGGGGGCAGTGCTAGACCGATCAAGATCACGGCGGAGGAACGTTCGACTGCGGTGCGCTCGTCCAAGGCCCTCGGTATGAATGTGTGCGGCGTCGATATGTTGCGATCGAATCATGGACCTGTGGTCATGGAAGTGAATTCATCCCCGGGCCTTGAGGGAATTGAGAACGCGACCGGGCTCGACGTTGCCGGTATGATTATTGAATTCATCGAGAAAAATGCCAAGCCGAACAAGACCAAAACGAGGGGCCGGGGGTAAATGGCGGCAGGCAAGGTCTTTACGCTCGGCCAACAGGACATCGCGCCGGGCACGCGGGCGGGGGTAGATCTCCCGGTCAGTGTTTTGTCGAATCATACGCCGATGACATTACCGGTCCATGTTATCAACGGACGCCGCGCCGGCCCGACCCTGTTCGTCAGCGCCGCCATCCATGGTGATGAGATCATTGGCGTCGAAATTGTCCGCCGGCTTTTACAACTGCCCCGTCTCAACCGTATCCGGGGCAGGCTGATCGCGGTACCGATCGTTAATGCTTATGGGTTCATTAGCCATTCCCGCTATTTGCCCGACCGGCGCGATCTCAACCGTTCGTTCCCGGGCAGCGCTACGGGGTCACTGGCGGCCCAGCTTGCCCATATCTTCATGACAGAAGTCGTCATGAAGTCGGATTTTGGTATCGATCTTCATTCCGCCGCGGTGCACCGGATCAATCTTCCGCAGATTCGGGTTTCGGCAACGCCATCAAATCTACGCACGCTTGAGCTTGCCGAGGTCTTTGGTGCCTCGATCATCATCAAATCTCCGCTGCGACCCGGTTCCCTGAGGGCGGTTGCTCAGGAAGCGGGCGTGGACATGCTGCTGTTCGAAGCCGGGGAAGCCCTACGCTTCGATGAAATTGCCATT
The DNA here is from genome assembly GCA_047621105.1 of Alphaproteobacteria bacterium. Classification (GTDB taxonomy): domain Bacteria; phylum Pseudomonadota; class Alphaproteobacteria; order SMXQ01; family SMXQ01; genus WHSO01. The sequence goes on along the minus strand of JBLHLO010000045.1, from coordinate 1,673 downwards.
CGTGCCGGCGTCGCCGGAATTCTCCGGGTGATGAAGGCACTTGGCATGGTTGCCTCAAGCCCGGCGCCGGCGCGCGTCAGGCCGTTGGTTTCAAATTCGACTTTTTGGTTGCGCGCGCCAGAGGGCGGCATCTTGCGGGCTTTCAAATCGGTCGGTGCCAGTGTCGATAAGGATGAAGTGATCGCCGTGGTTTCAGACCCTTTCGGTGAAAAGGAATTTGAGGTGAGTAGTCATGAGCCGGGGCTGATTATCGGCCGCGATAACTTGCCCGTGGTTAATATGGGAGATGCCTTGTTTCATATTGCTCGCACCACGCGTCCGGCGGCAGCGGCGGAAAAATCCGTGAGCGAAGTGGAAGCCGCATTGCAGGCCGATCCCATGTTCGACGAGGACGAGATCGTCTAGCGCTCGACCCGACACTTTGCCATAATGACGCTTATAGGGGCTGTGTAGGCCAATTTTTTGGCGCCAGCCAAGTTATTAAGCAGGGAGAAGACATAATGGCCAACGTCATAGACGTTCATGCCCATTACAATGACGAAGAAGCGCGGGGGATGATGAAAGCCGCTGCCGAAAAGGGCAAGGTCGGCGAACATGCCAAGGTTCAGGTGGGCATCGGCATTACCGGCGAACGCTCGGACAATGAGCTGGTGTTGTCGGAACCAGACTGGCGCCTGAAGGATATGCTGAAAATGGGTGTCGATTTCGCCGTGCTGAGCCCGGCGCCGCCCCGGGGCTTTTATGAAGCCGATGGCGACTTATCGACCACCGTTGCCAGGCACATCAATGACAAGGTAGCCGCTATCGTCAAGGACAACCCCGATCGCTTCCTGTCCATGGGTGTGGGGCAATTACAGCATGTCAATCTCGCCATTCGTGAAATGGAACGCGCGGTGGGCGATCTGGGCCTACGCGGCATTCGCTTCCCGACCGAAATCAACGGCATGGAACTTTCAGACCCTGCGTTGGAACCGTTCTGGGATGCAGCGGAAAGCTTGGGCACCACGATCTACGTCCATCCCCAGGGGTTCACCCATCCCCAGCGGATGAAGGGCTATTACATGACCAATGTGGTCGCCAACCCGCTGGAAACGACGCTGGCGACTTCGCACTTGATCCATTCCGGGGTCATCAAGCGCCATCCGGGGCTGACCTTCTACATGGCCCATGGTGGCGGGTTCTTCCCGTTCTATGCCGGTCGCTTCGATCACGCTTATACGACGCGCGAGGAATGCCGGGTCGCCATTGACGAGCCGCCCTCGGCCTATGTGCGCAATCTCTATTACGACACGGTGGTGTTCGAACCCCGCCAGCTCCGTTACCTGATTGACCTGGTCGGGGCCGACCACATCATGCTGGGCACCGACAGCCCCTATGACATGGGGGAGATGGATCCGGTCGGTATGTTGGAACGAGTCGAAGGCCTGACCGATGCCGAGCGCGAAGCCATCCTGCGCGGTACGGCGAAGAAGGTCTTCAAGATGCATTAAGACACTTTGTTTTGGACGTCCTGCGCCCAGCAAAAACCCCCGGGAACGTCCCGGGGTTTTTTGTTTAGCAATGGCGGCTTACTTGCAGTCGAGCTTGCGGGCGCTCCGGCCCTTGTAGGTCAGCGTGCAGCTCATGCCGTTTTTGAGGGCAGATGCTTTGGCTTTCTTGCCAGCAACCATGAT
>JBLHLO010000044.1:0-11063 GCA_047621105.1 Alphaproteobacteria bacterium | reverse complement strand
TCTGCAACACGATCGGGCTGATCCCCTATGCCTTCACGGTGACCAGCCATATCGCCGTCACCTTTGCCTTGGCCGCGGTGGTATTTATCGGCGTCACCATCGTCGGCATCGCCAAGCACCGGATGAAGTGGTTTTCCTATTTCTTCCCACCGGGCGCGCCCCTCTATATGGCGCCGCTGCTGGTCCCGATTGAAATTCTCAGCTATCTCGCCCGGCCTGTCACTTTGAGCCTGCGGCTGTTTGCCAATATGATGGCCGGCCACACCATGCTCAAAGTATTTGCTGGTTTTGTCATCGCCCTCGGCGTGGCGGGCGTCGCCCCGCTGGCCATTCTGATCGCGCTTTATATGCTGGAGCTGATTGTCGCGGTACTCCAAGCTTTTGTGTTCACCATCTTAACCTGTCTTTACCTCCACGACGCCCTACACCTCCATTGAGGTTCGGTGCCATTCGCTAACTGTTAGATATGAAAAGGATACGGAAATGAGTGTTGAAGCTGCCAAATTGATCGGCGCGGGCCTTGCGGTCATCGGCCTTGCCGGTGTCGGCATCGGTATCGGCAACGTGTTCTCCGCCTTCATTACCGCGGTCGCCCGCAATCCCGCGGCCCAGGCCACAGTGTTCCCGTTCACGATGCTTGGCTTTGCGTTGGTGGAAGCCATCGCACTGTTCGCGCTTCTGATCGCGTTCCTCATCCTGTTCAGCTGATCCGTCAGATCCCGGCTTAAGGAACTCGGCTCATGCCTCAATTGGACGTCGCGACTTACGCGCCGCAGCTCGTTTGGCTGGCAATCAGCTTTGTACTTTTGTACGTGCTGATGTCACGCTTGGCCCTGCCCCGCATTGCGAGCATCCTGGAGGAGCGCAAAACGCGCCGTGAGGGCAACCTCGCCAAGGCCGAGGAACTGGAGCAGGAAGCCGAAACGGTCTCCCAGGCCTATGAAGCGGCGCTCAGCAATGCGCGCACCCAAGCCCATGGGAACATCGCGACGGCGGTTGAGGCGGCCAAATCCCGCGCCGATGCAGAGATCGCCCGGCTCGACCAGGCCCATCACGCCCGGTTGCGTGAGGCGGAAGCGGCCATTGCCACGGCCCGCACCGCCGCCATGGGTGAAGCCACCGGCATCGCCGCTGAGATCGCACGGATCGCCACCGACAAACTCGCCGGTCTCACCATTGATGAGGGGGCCGCCCAGGCCGCCGCAGAGGCCGCTAGAAAGGCCCGGGCATGATCATCTCCCCCGCCTATGCCGCAACTGCCGGGGCTGCCCACGGCCCGTTCTATGCGGAGCCCGAGTTCTGGTTGCTGGTCGCTTTCGTGATCTTCGTCGGGCTTATGGCTAAGCCGGTCTGGCGTAAAGTGACCGCCGGGCTTGATACCCGCGCCGCCGAGATCGCCGCGCAACTGGACGAAGCCCGCCAGCTGCGTGAAGAAGCCCAGGCCACACTGGCCAGCTATCAACGCAAGCAGCGTGATGCGGCGAAAAAAGCGGAAGAAATTATTGCCCATGCCCAGGATGAAGCAACGCGCCTGACCCAGGCGGCGGAAAAAACCCTCGCTGAAACCCTCAAACGCCATGAAGCGCTGACCGTGGAAAAGATTGCCCAGGCCCAAACCCGGGCCGTGGACGAGGTCAAAGCCGAAGCGGTTGAGATCGCGCTTGCCGCGACCCGGCGCCTGTTGGAAGAACGCCTCGATGAAGCCAAGGGTGACGCGCTGATCGAAGACGCCATTCGGGAATTGCCGGCCAAGCTTCAATAACCGGTATTGATGCCGCGTAAAAAAAACCCCGGCACTTGGCCGGGGTTTTTCAGTTCAGGGAGAGGCCTCGTTATTTATCGATACCGGCGGTCGCGCGGTCGCTCATTCGGTCCAGGCCGACAAACTCCACCTCACCTCCATCATTGTCATCGTCATAGCCGGGATTGGGATAGATATCCCGGTCACGGTTTGCGCTTTGCTTAAGCACCATTTTCACATCGGTGCCACTGCCTGGCATGATTTTCAGAAACCAAAGATTGGAATCACTGTCGCTATCGGGGTGCGGATAGGTCCGTTCGATATCGCCCGCCAAACTGGGGCTGGGCGCGGCCGCAACACCGAAAATCGCGAGTGCCGAGATCGAAACTGCTGTGAGAATCTTGCGCATTGTAACCTCCATGGGTGAGTTGACTGGCTTGGGACACTCATCGCGATGGGGCATGACGCGATAGGAATGGCCCCATCCAACTTGTCCTCAAGCTAGCCGCCACTGGCACTGAAGTAGAATCAATCCGTGTCAGATCACTGTGAGAAAACGCGAGCCTTCAGCGCGCCCGGATCACGTTATTGAGGCGTTTTTCTGGTGAAAGCGGGCGCAACCAACAGAAATAAGCATATGGAATATGTGTTTATAGGGGCTCACACCGCTGTGACCCGGGGTGCGCATGCGCTCACCGCTCCGTGAGCCCGGTCACGGGGCATTTATTCAGGTGTTTATCAGTTTATTCGGCCGCGGATTTGGGGGCCTCGGGCGACCAGCGCAGGATGGGAATGCGCGCGGCGCGGGTCTCATCAAGGCGGCGGCGCGGACTGTAATAGGGCGCGGCCTTGAAGCGGGGCCCCGCCCCGGCGTCGAGCCGCGCTTTCAACCCCTTCACCGCCGCAATAAAGCGGTCGAGTTCGGCCTTGGGTTCGGTTTCGGTCGGTTCCAGCAACATGGCGCCATGCACCACCAGCGGGAAATAGATGGTCGAGGGGTGAAACCCTTCATCGATCAGCGCCTTGGCAAAATCCAATGTCGAGACATCGTAGCGGCGCAACCCTTCATCATCGAACAGGCATTCATGCATGCACGGGCCGGGATAGGCCGGGGTCAGCGTGTCATTCAAGGCTGCCATCAGGTAATTCGCCGACAGCACCGCATCTTCGGCCACTTGGCGCAGCCCGTCGGCGCCATGGGACAGCATGTAGGTATAGGCGCGCACAAACATGCCCATCTGACCGTGGAACGCCTTCATCCGCCCAATGGTTTCTGCCGATGCGCCCTCGGCATTTTCTTGCAGGGTGAAACCACCCGGCCCCGAGACCACCCAGGGCAGCGGCGCATAGCGCGCCAAGGAGTCGACCAGGGCCACCGGCCCGGCACCGGGGCCGCCGCCGCCATGGGGCGTCGAGAAAGTCTTGTGCAGGTTCAAATGCATGACGTCGATGCCGAGATCACCCGGACGCACCTTGCCGACGATGGCGTTGAAATTGGCGCCGTCGCAATAGAAATAGGCTCCGGCCTCATGCACCGCCGCGGCGATTTCCTGAATATCGGGTTCAAACAAGCCGCAGGTGTTGGGATTGGTCAGCATGATGGCGGCCACATCGGGACCAAGCTTGGCCTTCATGGCGGCGACATCAACTCGCCCCCGCGCATCGGCGGGAATCGGATCGACCGAATAACCACAGAGCGCCGCCGTCGCCGGATTGGTACCATGGGCCGATTCCGGCACCAACACACGCCGGCGCGCATGGTCACCCGCGGCATCATGGGCGGCGCGAATGACCATCATGCCACAGAGCTCCCCATGGGCACCCGCCGCGGGTGGCAGGGCAATCGCCGCCATCCCGGTCAGTGTTGTCAGCCAATGGGTCAACCGGTCCATCAACTCGAGCGCGCCCTGGATCGTGCCCATGGGCTGCAAGGGATGCAGATCGGCAAAACCGGGCAGCCGCGCGGTTTTTTCATTGAGGCGCGGGTTGTGCTTCATGGTGCAAGATCCCAAAGGGAACATCCCCGCATCGATGGCATAATTTTTTTGCGACAGCCGCGTGAAATGGCGCACCACTTCGGGTTCGCTCAATCCCGGCAAGCCGATCGGTTCGCTGCGTTCACAACCGCCCAGACGCGGGACAAAATCAGTGACCTCGGGCAGATCGACACCGGCGCGTCCCGGCATGTCTTGTTCAAACAGCAATGCCTCTTCGAGAGCCAGGGCACGGTTCCCCGACACCGTGCCGGCAAACGGTGTATCGGCATCGGCGTGCGACCCCGCATCAAGGGACGATGCCTCAAGGCTGCCGGAGGCGCGGCGTGGTCCGCGGGGTTTCTCGCTACTCATTTGAGCGCCCCCTCAATCGCGGCACCAAGCCGTTCAATATCAGCCTCAGACGTAGTTTCCGTGGCACACGCGATCAGCATATATTTCATCTCCGCCGCTTCCGGATAGAGGCGGCTTCCCGGCACACCTGCGAACACAGGCGCATCCCCATCCGCCAGCGCATCGACCAGCGGCGCGGCAGGGATGGGCAAACGCAAAGTCACCTCATTGAAGAAGGCATCATTCAACACCTCAACCCCCTTGATGACGGCAAGCCGGTCGGCCATACGGCAGGCCGCCGCGTGATTGAGCCGCGCCAAGCGCCTAAATCCTTCTTCGCCCAGGAGCGCCATATGGATGGTAAAAGCCAGCGCACAGAGCCCCGAATTGGTGCAGATGTTGGACGTCGCCTTTTCACGGCGAATGTGTTGTTCACGGGTACTCAGCGTCAACACCCAGCCGCGCTTGCCGTCGGCATCGACGGTCTGCCCGGCGATCCGGCCCGGCATCTGCCGCACGAAACGTTCACGGGTGGCAAACAAGCCAAGATAGGGCCCACCAAAGTTGAGCCCCGGGCCCAGGCCCTGGCCTTCACCGACCACGATGTCGGCCCCCATGGCGCCGGGCGAGGTCATTAGGCCGAGGGACGCCACCTCTGCCACACACACCACCAAAAGCGCCCCTTGGGCATGGCAGGCCTCGGCCAGTGGCGTGAGATCGCGCACGTGACCGAAAACATCCGGGTTCTGGACGATGACACAGGCCGTCTCTTGATCGATCAGGGGGCGCACATCATCATGCCCTTCGGGATCGACAGGCGCGCAAGTGATCGCCGCATCGGTGAATTTGAGCTCGGTCACCACCGTGTCGCGCCAATGGGGATGGACCCCACCGGCAATCACCACACCGGCCCGGCGGGTGGTTCGTTTGGCCATCAACGCCGCTTCCGCCGTGCCCGAGGCGCCGTCGTAGAGCGACGCATTGGCAATCTCCATACCGGTGATCATCGCCACCTGGGTCTGGAACTCGAACATATATTGCAACGTGCCCTGGCTGATTTCAGGCTGATAGGGCGTGTAGGCGGTCAGGAACTCACCGCGCTGGATCAGATGATCGACGGCGGCAGGAATGAAATGCCTATATGCGCCGGCGCCGAGGAAACTGGCCGCGGCCCCGGCCGGCACATTCTTGTCGGCAAGGGACGTAAGGGCCTGCGTAACCTCGATCTCACCGGCATGGGCTGGCAAATCCACCGGCGTGGCAAGCAGCGCGCCTTCCGGCACATCTACGAATAAAGCGTCCACGGTTTCGGCGCCGATCACGGCCAGCATTTCGGCCCGATCGGCAGGGGTCAAAGGGAGGTAACGCACGGTCTTTAAGTCCTAATCAAGGGTTTCAATGTATTTCTTATAGGCGGCAGCATCCATCAGCCCGGAAACATCGTCCATAGACACCCCCTTGAGCTTGACTAACCAGCCTTCTCCTTCAGCATCGTCGTTAATGGTTTCGGGCTTATCGTTGAGGTCTGTATTCACCTCGATTACTTCGCCATCGACCGGGGCGTAAACCTCGCTCGCGGCCTTAACCGATTCGACCACCGCCATATTGTCGCCGGGGGATACGGTATGCCCAACCTCGGGAAGTTCGACATACACCACGTCGCCTAATTGTTCCTGGGCGTAATCTGAAATGCCGACGGTGGCGATATCGCCGTCAAGGCTGATCCATTCATGTTCTTGAGTGTAGCGGGTCGCTGTCATGGATATCTCCGTGTTATGTCGTCTTGTGATAGTGGTGGGGCACGAAAGGAAGCGGCACAATGCGCGCGGGCAAGGCCCGGCCACGTACATCGAGGGAAACCGGTGTGTCGGATGCGGCACATTGCGCCGCCACGTAGCCCATGGCGATGGGCACCGATAAGTTGGGTGAAAAGCCTCCCGAAGTGACGGTGCCGATCTCCGCACCGCTTGCATCCATGACCCGCGTCCCTTCGCGCGCCGGGGCGCGGCCATCGGGCCGGATGCCGACGCGCTTGCGCATTGGGCCCTCGGCTATTTCCTTGAGGATGCGCGGCGCGCCGGGGAAGCCTCCTGCTTCGCGCCGACGCTTGGAAATAGTCCAGGTGAGCCCGGCCTCAATCGGCGTCGTCGCCAGGTCGATATCATGGCCGTAAAGACACAGCCCTGCTTCCAAGCGCAGGGTATCGCGCGCGCCCAGACCGGCCGGCTTCACTTCCGCCTCGGCCAAAAACGCGCGGGCGAGGTCTTCGGCCCGGGCATTGGGCACGGAAAGTTCATAACCGTCCTCACCGGTATAACCCGAGCGTGACACGCTACACTCGATCCCAGCCACCGCCATTTCAGCGGCAGACATGAACCCAAGCTTTTCCGCACCGGGCGCCAACCGCGCTATGACTGCGGCGGCTTCGGGCCCCTGCAAGGCCAGGAGAGCCAGATCATCATGCAGTTCGGCATGCACATCGTTCCCGAGCCCCGCGCCAAGATGGGCCATATCCCCCACCTTGCAACCGGCGTTGAGCACGACCTGCAAGCGCCCCTCACCGGCCGTCACCATGAGGTCGTCGATGATGCCCCCGGCCGCGCTGGTCAACATAGTGTAGCGCATACGACCCGGCGCCAGTGCGACCAAATCCCCTGGCACCAAGGCCTCAAGTGCCGCTATGGCGCCAGACCCCGTGATACTGGCCTGCCCCATATGGGAGACGTCAAAAAGCGCGGCATGGGTGCGGCAATGCAAATGTTCTTTGAGGATACCGTCGGGATACTGGACCGGCATGTCATAACCGGCGAACGGCACCATCTTGGCACCGAGTTCCAGATGAAGGGCATGAAGGGCTGTGCGCGATAGCACATCGGGCGGCGAAGCGCTTGTTGGGGGCGCGGAATTAGACACTCTGTTCTCCCGTCGTCGGCGCACACGGTCTCATGACCGTTTACTGCCGCCCCCTCTGTCCGAGAACCTGAAAGATTCACCCGCCCATACTTAAAACCAAGCCGGCTTACATCTTCGGTGAGACGCGGCCTTCGCCGCACCTGCTTTCCAGAGTGTCATCCCCCTACGGTCCATTTGCCTGAGAGTTTGCGAGGCCGTTGCTCCTTCGGCGCCGGCTAAAGCCGGTCTCTCCCACAGGGGTCACATGACATGTACTACTACGAGACTATCTTAGCGGGCAAAGGGATGGGGTCAACTGCGCCCAAGCCGAATCCAAGACTTATCCACAGAGATTCCCGTGTGATCTCAGCGCAAGCGGGAAGCGGCTAATAATTACCCGGGCGGGCGTTCAGAATACCGGGGATGAAACCCGGTTCGCGCGGCGGCTCAGCCTTGGAGCCCGGCAGCCGGGGACTGGTGCCCGGCGGGCCAAGGAGAGAAGTCACATTTTTGGTACGATTGTATTGCAATTCCGCCGGGGTCAATTGGAAGCCCACGACGATCTTATAGCCCGAGGCCGACACACCACGGCCAACCGGAATACGCTCCACCAACTCTTCCGAGACGGCGCCCCGATCAATATTGATAGGAAATGCCAGTTGGGTTGAAAATTCCTTCTTACCGATCACCTGGTTGCGCGGGTTGAGCACGGCAACAAAATAATGCACCTGGGCCTGGCGGGTAGTGTCGGCTGGGCCACGCGCTGCAATGATGACAACATTGGTCTGCACCTCAACCCCTTGATCGTCGTATTTGCAGCCGATCTCGATACGCGGCAAGCGCGCCTCGAACTTGATGTCGGTAATATCGCGCCCCGGTCCCGGCCGAAAAGTGGTCAAGCGCGACGCATCTTTAACGATAGCCGCACGAGGGCAAGAAAATTCCTGCTTCTTCTTGAAGACCCCGGTCACGCTCCGATAGGCATCGCTACAACCGGCAACCAACATCACCAAGGCCGCAAGAACAACAAAACGACTACAAACCTGCATGGGTACCATCGCAATAAGGGACATCGGTACTGCGCTTACAGCCACAGAGATAGAGGCGCATCGCTTCCTCTACCTTGAGCATCTTGGGTCTAAATTCCGTGCCCTTGTGGGAACCGTCACAAAACGGCTGTTCCTTGGAACGACCGCACGAACACCACCAATATTCAGTGCCCGGCTCCAGGTCTACCTCGTAGAAATTCTTGCGGGCGATCTCGGGTTCGGCCATAACGCTCTTCCTTTGTAGCATTGGACCCTTCTTTAAGGCCCGTTTGCCCCAATATTACTATCCGGCGCCATTGGAAAACAGGGCCAATCCCATATAGTGTGGGGTTTAACCATCAGCATCCCAACCCGGCCGGATACGCCCTAGGACCATATTTAACATGCCGCATGCCCCCGCCCCCCAACCCAAGCGTCCCCTCAGGCTGCTTCTCGCGCGCCCACGCGGGTATTGCGCCGGGGTTGAGCGCGCCATTCAGATCGTCGAAGCAGCGCTCGAGTCCCGTGAGGATCCGATCTACGTCCGCCACGAAATCGTCCATAACCGCCATGTGGTCGAAGAATTGGAGGCCAAGGGCACGGTTTTCGTCGACGAGATTGAAGAAGTGCCGGACAACGCTGTCGTCATCTTTTCCGCCCATGGTGTCGCCCGTGCGGTCGTCGATGAGACCAAGGGCCGAGGACTTGAATTTCTCGATGCCACTTGTCCGCTGGTCAACAAGGTCCATGCCGAGGCCGCTCAGCACGTCCGCCAGGGGCGCCACGTATTGCTGATTGGCCATGCCGACCACCCGGAGGTAGAAGGCACAATCGGCCAGGTTCCCCTAAATAGCATTACCATGATCGAATCGGCGGCAGATGCCGAAGCCGTAGCCGTGCCCGACCCCAGCAAACTGGCCTATACCACCCAGACAACGCTTTCCGTCGACGATACCGATGCCATCGTCGCTGTTCTCAAGCGCCGCTTTCCCGATATCTCCGCCCCGGGCAAAGCCGATATCTGCTATGCCACCACAAATCGCCAGGATGCGGTCAAAGCAATTGCGCCGCGAGCCGACGCGCTTTTAGTCATCGGCGCCCCCAATTCGTCCAATTCACAACGCCTGGTGGAAGTGGGCGCCGCCCACGGTTGCGCGCGCGCGGTATTGATTGAACGCGCCGCAGATATCGATTGGGATATGCTTGAAGGGATTGCCACGTTGGGCGTCACCGCCGGGGCTTCAGCGCCTGAGATCCTGGTCCAAGAAGTGATTGAAGTAATCAAGCTCCGTTTCGATGTCACCGTCGAAGAAGTAACCGTGCGCGAGGAGAACGTTACCTTCTCCCTGCCCCGGACACTGGCAGGTTAAGATACGCGATCATGGCGGTTTACACAGAAGTCGGCGACGACGAACTGATAGCATTCCTTGCGGGCTACGACCTCGGCCGCCTTTTATCTTATAAAGGCATCGCCGAAGGGGTCGAAAATTCCAATTACATGCTGCAGACCGAAAATGGCAGCTACATCCTGACGCTCTATGAAAAACGGGTGCGGCGCGAAGATTTGCCCTTTTTCCTCGGCCTTATGGATCATCTCGCCGAACGGGGCTTTGCCTGCCCGACGCCGATCCACGACCGCACCGGCAGCGCGCTGGGCACCCTCGCCGGTCGCCCCGCAGCCCTCGTCAGCTTTCTCAACGGTATCTGGCCCCGGCGCATCGCGCCCTTTCATACCCTGGCACTGGGGGAGGCTATGGCTCAGATGCATTTGGCGGGGGAAAATTTTAAAGGCGAACGCGCCAATGACCTCGGGCCCGGCCAATGGCGTGACCTATTCAACCAAATGGGCGCCCAAACCGACGAGATTGCGCCGGGACTGGGCGATCTCATTGCGGGTGAACTTGACACCCTGGAAAGTGCCTGGCCGACAGATTTGCCGACCGGCGTGATTCATGCCGACCTTTTTCCCGACAACGTATTCTTCATTGGCAAAACGTTTTCCGGGGTTATCGATTATTACTTTGCCTGCACAGATGTATACGCCTACGAATTGGCGATCTGTCTGAATGCGTGGTGCTTTGAACCCGATAATTCTTTCAATATCACCAAGGCACGGGGCATGTTTGCGGGCTATCAGAAACTGCGCGGATTGAATGGTGACGAACTTGCAGCGCTGACCCTGCTCGCACGCGGCGCCGCCATGCGCTTCTTGCTGACACGGCTTTATGATTGGTTCAATCATCCCGAAGGTGCCCAAGTGACGCGTAAGGACCCGCGCGAATACCTGGCCAAGCTGCGCTTTCATCAGGGCCTCACAGGGCCTGGCGCCTATGGGCTGGATACCCTTTGAACATGGCCGATGACGAGACTGAAAATGGGCCGGAAGGCCCGACGAGCGTCGTCGATATCTATACCGATGGCGCGTGCTCCGGCAATCCGGGGCCCGGTGGCTGGGGCGCCCTCTTACGGTGGAACGGTAGCGAAAAGGAACTTTCCGGCGGCGAGGCGGAGACCACCAACAACCGCATGGAACTGATGGCCGCCATCGCGGCCCTTGAAAGCCTGACCCGGCCCGTCACCGTGCGCCTACACACCGACAGCCAATACGTTCGCGACGGCATCACCAAATGGATCATGGGCTGGAAGAAAAACGGCTGGAAAACAGCGGCGAGAAAACCGGTCAAAAACGAAGACCTGTGGCGGCGTCTCGATGCCGCCAAGGCACGCCACAAAACCGAATGGTTTTGGATCAAGGGCCATGCCGGACATCCGGAAAACGAACGGGCCGATCAATTGGCTCGCGACGGAATCCCCATGGCCTCCCCGAGAGCCTCATAGAAAAAGGGGCCGCATACCACACGGCCCCTTTTCCAGCATTACCCGCCATATTAATTCTTGCAGTCGATCTGCTTGGCTTCCGAATTGACCTTCGGCCAGGTGAAGGTGCAACTCATGCCGACCTTGACAGCCTTGCGTTTGGCCTTCTTGCCATTGAGGGTGATCTTGGTCCGTGAACCGGACACTTTTGCGGTCATTTTCTTACCCTTGTGATCAATGACGATACTCCGTCCACCA
>JBLHLO010000043.1:0-11085 GCA_047621105.1 Alphaproteobacteria bacterium | reverse complement strand
CGCCGCATGACGCCTTGGTGCTGATCTATCCGATGGCGCTCAATCCGGCGCTGGTAACGGCGGCGCTGCTGTCAGCACATATGATCATTTTCTGGTTGAGCCAGGATTCCAACGTCACCCCGCCGGTATGCCTGGCGGCTGGCCAAGGGGCTGTATCTAATGCCGGTGCTGTTTGCCTATTCCAAGTTTCTTCACGGCACACCAATCGAGATGGCCGCCATCTTCGTCGGCGCAGTGATCGCCGTCTATGGGATCGGAGCTGCCATCGCGGGTCATATGGACGCGCCGCTCAATCTGCCGCTCAGGCTGATCGCAGGGGGCGCGGGGCTCGCCGTTATCTGGCCGAGCCCGCTCGCCGTGAACGTCATAGCCGCTGCCGTCGTGCTGATCATTACCAGCTTCAACATCTACACCGCGCGGCACCAAAAAACTAAACCTGTTTAGAAGATAATTTCGACACGGCGGTTACGGGCCTCACGCACCCCATCAGCGGTCGACACCAAAGGCTGGCTTTCGCCCTTGCCGGCAACGGAAACGCCCTGGGGATCAAGCCCGAGCTTGACCAGCATCGCCTTTGCCGCGTTAGCACGCCGTAGCGATAGGCCCATGTTGTAGCGCGGCATGCCCGAACGATCGGCATGGCCGGTCAGTTCAATACGCACACGATTGCCCTGCTTAGCCGCCGCCGCCGCCGCTTCAAGAATCTTCTGGGCGTCCGGTTGGATGTTGGCCTTGTCCCAATCAAAAAAGATGATGAAAGATCGCGGCAACGGTTTCGGTTGTGGCGCAGCCGCAGCTTTAGGGGCGGGCATCGGCTTCGGCGCGGGCGGGGCGACGACGGCCGCTTCCATGGCGCGGCGCGGCGCCGGAGCGCCGAAGCGCCAACGCAGACCAATCAGAAAACTCGTGTCGCGGTATTCACCATCAACCGAACCGCCGGAAGCAAGACTGAACGACGGGTCTTGCGCGGTAAACATGCGCAAATCTGCGGTCAGGTCGAGCGCATTGCTCAACGGCAGCGCCAGACCGGCAATTGCCTGCCAGGCAAATGTGCCGTCGCTGTCATCAATCCGCGAACCACCAACCGGTGAGGCGTCCGCATCAATATGCGCATAACCAGCGCCAAGGCCGAGATATGGGGTGACCCGGCCAATGGCGGGGAAATCGTAATAACCATTAAGCATCAAGGCATGGGTTGTGACATCACCGGTCCCACTGGCGCCGCTGACGCTCTTAACATCATTATCGCGGCGCGTAACTTCCGCTTCCATGCGCCAACCATTGCCATAAGCATGACCGATCGCCAGGCCGAGGACTGTGCCATTATCGAACTTGGCTTCCGAATTGACGCCACTGCCAACAAGATTGGACGGGCGCAGATCATTGAATCCCCCGCGGATAGCAGCGTATGTCCCGGCGGTGTTCTGATCTTCAGCCTGGGCACCCGAAACCGCAAGGCCAAAGGCCATGACGGCGGCAAGGAAAACTGTGGGGCATAGCTTCCGGAAGTTCAACATCGGGCTCTCATCTCTGTATATTTAAGTGCTTGGGTTTTCGGTGTGTGTGGTTTGCGGTCGATGATGGTCACAACAAAGCGGCCTAAATGTGACACCCGGCCAACAACGCGCTGGCAATAATCTAACATGCGGCGCCTAGAACGTCTATGTGCCTTAAATTCAGCCCTGCTGTTGGCTCGCCCTTATGCGCTGACTGGGGCGCTGGCTGGTCGTTTTAAGCTGCCCGCAGGCGGCAAGAATATCGCGCCCGCGCGGTTGGCGCACCGGGGCCGACAAGCCCCCCGCGTTGACGATGTCCGAGAACCGCGTAATGACATCCGGGCTTGAACATTCATACGGTGTCCCCGGCCAGGGATTAAAGGGGATCAAATTTGTCTTGGCCGGGACCCCTTTCAAAAGCCGCACCAATTCACGGGCGTCGGCTTCGGAATCATTAATACCCTTCAGCATGACATATTCGAAGGTAATGCGCCGCGCGTTATGAACACCGGGATATGCACGACAAGCATCCAGCAATTCCTTGATCGGGTATTTTCGGTTAATCGGCACCAAAACATCGCGCACATCGTCGGTGACCGCATGCAGCGATACGGCGAGATTGACGCCGATTTCTTCACCACAACGGGCCATCATCGGCACCACTCCCGCCGTCGACAATGTAATGCGACGCTTGGACACGGAAAGGCCCTCGTGATCCATGATGATGTGCAGCGCCTTTTTGACGTTGTCAAAATTGTAGAGCGGCTCCCCCATGCCCATCATGACGAGATTGGTGATCAACCGGTCCTTGGAGGGCAGAGCCCATTCGTTTAAACCGTCGCGTGCCGCCATCAACTGGCCGACGATTTCTCCAGCGTCCAGGTTGCGCACCAGGCGCTGGGTGCCGGTATGACAGAAAGAACAATTGAGCGTGCAGCCCACCTGGGACGACATGCAGAGCGTGCCCCTGTCTTCGGTCGGGATATAAACAGTTTCCGCCAGCTGACCATCGGCAAACCGGTAGAGCCATTTGCGTGTCGTGTCACTGGACAGAAGGTCTTCGGCCGCCGCCGGCCGGTCGAGACTGGCGGCCTCCCCCAGTGCGGCCCGGAACGATTTGGCGAGCGTCGTCATGTCATCAAAGTTTTGTGCACCCTTACTATAGACCCAATGCCAGAGCTGGCGCGCGCGAAACGGCTTTTCGCCGAGGTCCGCCATCAGCGCCGCAAAATCTTCGCGATCCAAGCCGATTAATTGACGGCGCGATGGGACCGTGCCTTCAGGGGCCGATGCGCCCGCCGGAGAAGCGGGCACGGCGTCTTCACTGCGCATGAACGCTTTCCTATTTAAGTTTAAGCCCGCAGGCCCGGGTGATCTTCTTATACGCCGCCGTGAAACCGCGTAAGGAATATGTATCAGTGATCTGGCCGCCGCGTGACGGCGAACCTTTCACCGTCATTGAATTACCTTTGATCATGACCTTAATCATGGACGTGTCATCGGCCGAATTCTTGGACCAAGCAGTGTCCTTCGACGTAATCAGCGGAAACGACTTGTCGCCTATACTGACCGTGACCGTGCTTTTTGCCTTGTAAGTATAGCCCGCTTGAAAATTGACCACGTCACGTTCGCCCTCTTTGGGACGGTGGGTAATAAAGGCAAAGACATCCCCGCGCTTCTTGAATTTACCGCGCGTGCGGACCGGCTTGGAAACCATGTAACAGGTCAGCCCGGACGCCTCTTTCAGGCGGTAGGTATACCAATTGCCATGCTGGCCCAGGAAGGTCTGATCGGTCGCCGCCTGCGCAGGGCTAATGGCAATAGGAATCCCCACGACCGGCAGAACCACAGCCGTAAGAACCACAGCCGTAAGAACCACGACGGCAAGCGCCGAAACGGTGGGCAAATAGGCAGAAGGGGCGAAACGATGCTTCATGGGACCGTATTAATATCTTGCCCGGGGCCACTTGTCAGCCCGCACGGCACGGTTTACGCCCTAACCGCCGGCTAACCCCCAGCTAACCTAGGGTCCGCCTGCGTTTGGGGGCCCCCGCCACATGAGGCGGCGGGGCAATCGGCACCCCCCCTTCCATCACCGGACGTGCCGCATAACGGCCAAGGTTTAGGAGCCGGTCATACATGATGATGGCCCCGGCCGTGGCCACATTGATGCAAAACTTGGTCGGAATCTTGATCACGTACTCGCAGCGCGCAAGCAGGGCCGGTGATAATGACCCCCGTTCAGGGCCCAGCACATAGGCTGCCTGACGCGGGTGACGAAACGACGGCAGGTCTTGCGCATCATCGGTCAATTCAACACCGACCAAACGGCACCCTTTCGGCAAGGTCAATTCGGCAAGGGACGCGTATTCATGCAGCGGCACTTCGGCCGGGGCATCGGAGGTATCGGAACTGCGTATGTTGGCGTAGGAAAACCCAGCATCAATGGTAAAAATGAAAGACGCACCGAAGGCATGGGCCGAGCGAAACAGGTTCCCCGCGTTCATGGGCTTGGAGATGCCCTCGACGCCAATGCCAAAATATCCACGCATGGCCTCAGGATGCCGGGCCAGACGCCATCCGGCAAGGTTATTACGGCAGACGCCGGCTAAAAAGCCTGCGCCTTCGTATTCTCGCACCTTGTGTTCTCGCCCCCCGTGTTCTCGCCTAAGTGTCACCGCCTGGGCGTTGTCACCTAAGTGCCGTCATTGGTCGCTCTTTCACCCCGTGCCCTTCGGGCGTAAGTTGCCTCGATGTCGCCCGCCCACCCCCTTTTTACCACCTTCACTGCCGCCTTTTCCCGCGCCCCCGCGCCCTTGCGCGGCGCTGCCTGGATGTCGCTCGCCGCGCTCGCCTTCGCCGGAATGACGGCGCTGGTGCGCGTCATAGGCAAGGACATGCATCCGTTCGAGATTACTTTCTTCCGTAATTTTTACGGGCTTTTATTCATGGCGCCGTGGCTGATCAGAGTCGGCTGGGGGGGACTCCGGACGACGCGCATTGGTGCCTATGGTTTGCGCGGCATTTTCGGGCTTACGGCCATGACACTGTGGTTCTGGGCGGTGACCATGATGCCACTCGGTGAGGCGGTGGCGCTGTCGTTCACGGCCCCGCTGTTTGCCTCGCTGGCCGCCGTCATGGTCCTCGGCGAACGCATGGGGGTGCGGCGCACGCTTGCGCTGGCCACCGGTTTCGTCGGTGCACTGATTATCCTGCGGCCCGGCCTGATCGCCATTTCGATTCCGGCCATCCTGGTCATTACGTCGTCGCTGTTCATCGCCTGTGCGGTCACCATGGTGAAAATCCTGGCGCGCACCGAAAGCACATCGGCTATCGTCACCTGGATGGGCCTCTACCTGACGCCAATGTCGCTGATCCCGGCCCTGTTCGTATGGCGCACGCCAAGCCTGGAGGAAACCGGCATCCTGATTTTCATCGGCGGACTCGCGACCCTCGGCCAGATCGCGATGACCCGCGCCTATGCCGCGACCGATGTCACCATCGTGTTGCCCTTCGACTACGCCCGCCTGCCGTTCGCGGCGGTTATCGGCTTTGTCGCCTTTGCTGAAACCCCCGACATTTGGACCTGGCTGGGGGCGTTGGTCATCGCCGGCGCCACCGTTTACATCGCACACCGCGAAGCCCGCCTGGCGCGCGGACAGGCGGGCGACCGCATTGGCACAGTGACGCTTGGCACCGGCGGCGCTGAAATCCTCCCTCTTGTGCCGCCCATATCACCGGGGTCCAGTCCGGCGGAGTTCAAACCTCCGGAATCGAAACCATGACGGCGGCATCCATCAGGGCCGCTTTTGATCACCTGCCCGCCAATCTGCGCGGCGCGCTATGGGTGATGATGGCCGCCCTATTGCTGACCATCATGGGCGCCATGGTCAAGGATCTGGCCAGGGATATTCACAGTTTTCAGATTGTATTTTTTCGTTGTTTGCTCGGCGGCATTGCCTTGTTCCCCTTCATTCTTCGGGTCGGCATTTCATCGCTCAAGACTCAGCGGCCGGGCCTGCATGTCGCCCGGGTGATCATCGGTACCGCCGCCATGTTCTGCGTCTTTTTTGCCTTTTCGCACATGCCGCTGGCCGAAGCGATTGCCATCGTCTTCTCGCGCCCATTATTCGCCATGGCCCTGGCGATCCCATTTCTTGGGGAGATTGTGGGATGGCGCCGGGCGGCGGCGGCCCTGATCGGGTTCATCGGTGTGTTGATTATGATTCGGCCCGGCACCGCCGCCTTCCAACCAGCATCCCTCGTCGCCTTGGCCGGGGCGGTCATGGCGGGATCCATTGCCATCATCGTCAAGAAAATGGCCCCGACTGAAAAGCCCGACAGCATCGTCATGTGGTTTGCTATTGGCGGTACCCTGATCTCCGCCATCCCGGCAGCCCTGGTCTGGGTCTGGCCGACCCCTGTTCAATGGGGCTGGCTGATCGCCATCGGAATCACCGGAATCGCCGGCCAAGCAGCGCTGATGCGCGGCTTCTCGACCGGCGAAACCTCCTTCGTCACGCCGTTCGATTACACACGGTTGGTTTTTGCCACCGTGTTCGGCATCGTGCTGTTTGCTGAATTTCCCGATTTCTGGAAAGCGGTGGGCGCCCTGATCATTGTCGGATCAGGCTATTACATCGCCCGGCGTGAAATAATCTTGGCCCGGGCGACGGGGAAACCGCCGCCCAAACCCTTGACCTAATCCCGCTCATCGTGACTCGGCCCGGCAGGCACGCTACCCTCAACCCATGGTCAAACTGCCCCGCCCCGTGCCCTTGGAGCCGCCCAGCGCCGCCGATATCGAAGCGCTGGCACAAGAGGCTTTTTCCACAATCCCCGAACATCTTGCCCGCCACACCGAAGGCGTGGTGATCCGGATCGATGAATTTCCAGATTCCGAAACCTGCGACGAAATGGGCCTACAATCGGCCTTCGATATCCTGGGGCTTTACCGGGGCGTATCGATTGATCGCAAAAGCACGAGTGATTCCGGCGCCCTGCCCGACATGATCTTTCTCTACCGCCGCCCGATCCTTGAGTATTGGGTGGAAACGGGCGAACCGCTTTTTGACATTGTGCGCCATGTGCTGATCCACGAGATCGGCCATCATTTCGGCCTAAGCGATGCCGAGATGGAACGCATTGAGCACCAAAGCTGATAGACTAATGCCTGAAGGCCACGGGCGGAGACCGGCCGATAGTGACACCAATACGTGACAATGGGGGACAAACATGACACCACCCAAACCGCTTACGCCCGACCAACTCTATGCCCATTGCGACCCGGCAACGCTGGGGTTTGCGTCCACAGAAGACATCAAAGATACGATGCATATCGTCGGTCAAGACCGTGCCGTGGACGCCATCCGTTTCGCCGTTGGCATTGAACGCGAAGGGTACAACATGTTTGCCGCGGGCCCGTCGGGGGCCGGCAAACACTCAACCATTTGTCAGTTCCTCGAGGGCCGCGCCGCGAAAATGCCGGTGCCGAAGGATGTCTGCTACGTCAATAATTTTGACGAACCGCATCGCCCCAGCATGATCTTGCTGCCGGGCGGCAGGGGGGGGCCGTTCCGGGACGATCTGGAACAATTGATCGAGCTGGTCAAGACGGCGATCCCCCACGCCTTTGAAAGCGACGAATATCGCCAACGGCGCAAGGAACTGGATGCCCGCTTCCGGGAGGCCCATGACAAAATTTTTGCTGACGTGCAAAAAGAAGCCGAGGAAAAATCCATAGCCGTTATGCGCAACCCTGCAGGATTCGCCCTCGCCCCCATACGCGAAGGGGAGATCATTAGCCCGGAAGATTTCGCCAAATGGCCCGAAAAAGAGCAAGAGGCCACCCGTGAAACCATCGAATCCCTGCAGGAAAAACTGCATGCGGCACTTACCGAACTGCCTGCTTTCGAACGCCAAGTACGCGACGAATTGCGTGAGCTGAATCAGTCCACCACGGTCTCCGCCGTCGGCCACCTGATCGACGATCTGCGCGCCCGCTATGACGACCTCCCGGAAATCCAGGCCTATTTGGATCAGGTCCGCAAAGACTTAGTGGAACATGCCCAGGAATTCCTCCGCAGTGGGAATGCGCCCGACACGCCCAAGGATGAAGATGCTCCCGAACTGGGCCAGCGCGACCACAACGGTTTCTTCGCGCGCTATATCGTCAATCTTTTGGTGGACCATGGAAAATCCAAAGGCGCTCCGGTCGTTTACGAAGACCTGCCCAACCTCCAGGGGCTGATCGGCCGGATTGAGCACATGGCGCATTTCGGCATGCTATCCACCAACTTCACGCTCATTCAGCCGGGGGCCCTGCACCGCGCCAATGGGGGCTATCTGATTCTTGATGCGGAAAAGGTGTTGATGGCGCCGTTTTCCTGGGACGCGCTGAAACGCGCCCTCAAATCCCATGAAGTGCGCATCGAAAGCCCGGAACGAATCATGTCGGTGGCCACGACCATCACCCTGGAGCCGGAGCCGGTGCCGCTCGATCTTAAAGTCGTGCTGCTGGGGGATCGGCTCACCTATTACCTACTGTCACGTCATGACCCCGAGTTTAACGAGCTGTTCAAGGTTGAAGTCGACTTCGAAGACACCATGGAGCGTACGCCGGAAAACACGAAGATGTTCGCCCGGCTTCTGGTCAAGATTATCCGCCATCAAAAATTGCGGCCGTTTGAAGTCGATGCTATTGCGCGGGTGATCGAACATGCCGCACGCATAACCGACGATAGCAAGAAGGTCAGCATCCATATCCGCTCGCTGTGCGACCTTTTGGAAGAATCCGATTACTGGGCAACGACCAATGATAATGCCCTGGTCACAACCGAGGACGTGCAACAAGCCATCGATGCCAAGACCCGGCGCGCCGACCGCATCCGCGATCTTTCCTATGAACAGATCGCCCGCAAGACGGTGTTGATCGATACCAGCGGCGATGCCGTAGGCCAGGTCAACGGATTGTCGGTGATGCAACTCGGTAAGTTTCCATTCGGCCATCCGGCACGCATCACCGCGCGCACGCGGCTTGGCCGCGGCCAAGTGGTGGATATAGAGCGTGAAGTCGAACTGGGCGGTCCGCTACATTCCAAGGGGGTACTGATCCTATCGTCCTTCTTAGGCGCGCGCTATTCGGCTGAGATGCCGTTGTCCTTATCCGCCAGTCTTGTTTTTGAACAATCCTACGGCGGCATCGAGGGCGACAGTGCCTCCTCGACCGAATTGTATGCCCTGCTGTCGGCACTAGCCGAAGTGCCGATCCGCCAATCCCTCGCCGTGACCGGCTCGGTCAACCAGCATGGCCAGGTGCAGGCCATCGGCGGGGCCAACGAAAAGATCGAAGGGTTCTTCGACATTTGCATGATGGATGGCCTAACCGGCGCGCAAGGCGTGCTGATTCCCGCCTCCAACGTGCAGCATTTGATGTTACGCAAGGATGTGGTCGACGCCGTTCGAGCGGGAACATTCCAGGTCTATCCGGTAGCCACCATCGATGAGGGGATTGAGCTTTTAACCGGCATGCCCGCAGGGGCGCGCGGCGCCGACGGCACGTTCCCCGCTGAGAGCATTAACGGTAAGGTTGAAGCGCGCCTGAGAGCTTATGCCGAGGCCGCGCGATGCTACACCCATCCTCTCAACGACAATGCGACACATGATTAACCGCACCCCCTGTTGGATTAAAAGACGCCAATACTAATGGCCCCAGCAATGACACTGCCGGGGCTGGCGCTGTGTACGACGGGCTATCTGATCGGCGCCTTGATCGGTGGCGGCAAATTACATCGCACTCTTTAAGTCTCTATTTTTTTTTAAGTAGCGCTTTGACGCGCTTTCGCAGATCGGGAACCACTTCGGCCTCGAACCACGGATTTTTACGCAACCACAACCGGTTGCGCGGACTGGGATGGGGCGTTGGCAGGAATTCAGGAAGATAGGCGCGGTAATTACGGGTCGTATCGGCCAGTGTCTTTCCGCGCTTCTCGCCTAAGTAATGGGCCTGGGCGTAGGCCCCCACTAAAAGCGTCAAACCGATCTTGGGCATCGCCGCCCGCAAGGGGGCGTGCCATTGCGGGGCACATTCGGGACGCGGCGGCGCATCACCCGATGATCCTTTGCCCGGGTAGCAAAACCCCATCGGCACGATGGCAAGAAAGCTTTCATCATAAAATGCCTCACGATCAAGGCCGAGCCAGTCCCGCAATCTGTCCCCCGACGGATCGTTGAACGGAATGCCGGTTTCATGAACCTTGGTGCCCGGAGCCTGACCGATGATCAACAGCCGCGCTGTCGCACTTGCGCGCAGTACTGGACGCGGACCAAGAGGTAGATGCACTTCACAGATCCGGCAAGCGCGGGTATCTTTCAAGGTGCGGGCAAGGGGCGGGGGACGTTGGGCGGCCATGACGTCATACCTGAACAAGAGTTCAATCTCCGGGCCATGTTAACAAGATTGAACCGGGGATTATCAATGATTCGTATTCTTTTTGTCTGTATGGGCAACATCTGCCGCTCGCCGACCGCCGAGGGCGTGTTCGAAGCAAAGGTCAAAGAGGCCGGGCTTGATCACCTGATAGAGGCCGATTCGGCAGGCACCAGCCAGTATCACATCGGCAACAGCCCTGACCCGCGCGCCGTAGCCGCCGCCGCGCAACGCGGGATCGACATCAGCCACCTTATCTCACGCCGGGTAGAACCCGAGGACTTCTTCGATTTTAATATGGTGCTGGCCATGGACGGGGCAAATCACACGATTCTCTCACAAATGGCGGGCACGGCAGCACGCGAAAAGCTGAAAATGTTTCTCGAATTTGCGCCCACATATGGTGCAGACATGCCCGATCCCTATTACGGGGGTGCAGAGGGATTCGAAACCGTGCTCGATATCAGCGAACAGGCTGCGCGCGGCTTACTCATATACTTGGTTGCCCACCACGGGTTGGCGTCACGTAAAGCGGAATAATCGCGAAAATTTTTATCAGGCGGCATTGGCAAATTGCGCCTGGACCTCTTTCTCAAAAGCCAGGAGCTTTTGAACGCTGGTGCGGGTTTGCATGCGTTCAAAATGCGCACCACAATTTTTAAAGCCCGAGAGATCAAGCCCGAACTGGCCGGCGCGGCGGAAGCACCAGAAAAAATGTGCGTCGGGCGCCGTGAAGTGATCGAAAAAATACTCACGCCCGGCCAGCAGACCATCGGCAAGCTGGAAGCTTTCAAAGACGAATTCTGCCGCGAGCCGGCTCACGCTTTCTTCTGCGCCCGGCTGATCGCAGACCTTCGCCGGTGAATTGATTCGGCTCAGATAAGGGTGAATTCCCGACGCACACCAAGACAACATCGAAACCGCCTTCAGTGCCTGCCAGGGATCGGCCGGCATCAGATGGGCCTCAGGGAAGGCCTGCGCGATCCAAAGCTGGATCGCGGCGCTTTCGGTCAGCGGTTCGCCATCAACCACCAGTAACGGTACCTTATGCTTCGGGTTAAGCTTCAGGTATTCGAGCGATTTATTCTGTCCTTTACGCATATTGACCGACATTGCCGTGAACCGGGCATTGGCTTCGGTCAGCGTGATATAGGGGGCCAG
>JBLHLO010000042.1:0-11367 GCA_047621105.1 Alphaproteobacteria bacterium | reverse complement strand
AACCGGGGATGAACGTGATTCCCCGCGCGGGCGTATCTGGTTGATCCGTGATGTGATGGAAGGTGCCGGGGCGCCCCCGGCTGAGGCTGTGTTTCATCTCGATCGCTGTCTAGAATGCATGGCTTGTATGCCGGCCTGTCCATCGGGGGTCGATTACAGCCATCTGATCTCCCTTGCGCGTGAAGAAATTGAGGTCCGGGGGGGGCATTTTTGGGGCCACCGTTTCTGGCGCGCCGGTTTGGCCGGGGCCCTCACACGGCCGGGCTTGGTGCGGGGCCTCTTCACCCTGGCGCGGGGGCTTCGGTGGCTCATGCCGTTGCTGCCGGGGCGGCTGAAGGGCGTCCTTGGGCTTGCCGGTGCCTGGACCCAAACGGGGGCATCTGGGCCCCAGCCCGATACTTATCCCGTTAAGGGCCCCGCCCGGGGGCGTGTTGGTGTACTCGCGGGCTGTGTCCAGGCGGGGATCGCGCCCGGTATCAATCAGGCATTGATTCGTTTGCTGGGCCGCGCGGGGATTGAGGTGGTTGTTCTGGCAGGGGCCCCGTGTTGCGGGGCGCTTGATAAGCACCTGGGGCAAGGGCATACGGCCCGCGCCCGCGCCCGTGCGGTGATTAGCGCGATCGAACAGGCCGATGCAGCAGGCCCGCTTGAGGCGGTGATCCAGACGGCATCGGGTTGCGGCACGATGATGAAGGATTACGGGTATTTGCTTGGGGATGATCCCGAATGGGCCGCGCGGGCTATGGCGGTGGCGGCACGGGTGCGCGATTCATCTGAATATCTTACCAGCCTTGAGCTTTCATTTGAGGCTTCATTGCCGCCGCTTACCGTCGTTTGGCAGGCCCCGTGTTCTGCGGCCAATGCCCAGGGACTGGGGCCGGAAGCACCGGCGCTGCTGGCCCGCGCCGGGTTCACTGTCACCGAACCTGCCGACAGCGGGCGCTGCTGCGGTTCGGCAGGGGCCTATAACATTCTGGAATCAGAAATGGCCGATACGCTTGGCCGTCTTAAGGCCGAGGCGATTGAGCGTATGGGCGCCGATGTGGTGGCATCGGGTAATATCGGTTGTATGGTTCAACTCGCGGGCCGGTTGGATGTGCCGACCCTGCATTTGGTCGAATTGCTTGATTGGGCGGCGGGGGGTCCTATCCCTCATAATCTAAAGTTTTCTGCAAGTCTAAAGACGTATGAAACCGGCTCCTAAAGAACCGATTGGCTCTGCTATACTGATGGCTATCGGTGTAACTGTTTCGGGAAGATCATAATGGATAAGCAAACACAGACAGAATTAGAGGCTGCGGCCTTCCGTACCCTGGTTGATCATCTGCGCAAGAATACCGATGTGCAGAACATCGACCTGATGATCCTGTCCGGGTTCTGCCGCAACTGTCTATCAAAATGGATGGTGGCCGCCGCCGATGAAAAGGGCGTGGAGCTCGATTACGAAGGCGCCCGGGAATTGATCTATGGCATGCCTTATGCCGAATGGCAGGAAAAATACCAGACCGAGGCGACGCCCGAACAGATCGCGGCGATGAAAGCCAAGTCGGGACACTAAAGCCCTCTATCAATGATATTTTTAGCTCGCGTCGAGCATTTTTTGCACGGCAAGACGGGCCCGTACGGCGATGTCTTCGGGGATTTCGACTTTCGGCTCCAGCGTTTCCAGGGCACGCAGAATCTTCGGCAGTGAAATCATCTTCATGTAAGGGCAGAGGTTGCAGGGCCGGATAAATTCTATTTCCGGTTCTTCGGCGGCGACATTGTCGCTCATGGAACACTCGGTCACCATGAACACGCGCTTGGGCTTGTTTGTGCGCACGTAATTGATCATCGCCGAGGTGGAGCCGACAAAATCGGCTTCCGCTAAAACATCGCCGGGGCATTCGGGGTGCGCGATTACAGCGATGTCGGTATACATCTTGCGGTAGTCGCGGATTTCCTGCGCGGTGAAGGCTTCATGCACCATGCAGTGTCCTTTCCAGGGGATCACTTTGACTTTGGTTTGGGACGCGACGAAGCCAGCTAAATATTCATCGGGCGTCATGATCACTTCCGGCACGCCGAGGCTTTCGACAATTTTGACCGCATTTGACGATGTGCAGCAAATATCGGATTCGGCTTTCACGGCGGCCGAGGTATTGACGTAGGTGACGACCGGTCGGCCGGGATATTTTTCTTTCAACGCACGCACGTCAGCGCCGGTGATCGAGGCATCGAGCGTGCAGCCCGCGCCAGCATCGGGGATTAGAACGGTCTTTTCGGGACTGAGCAACTTCGCCGTCTCAGCCATGAAATGCACGCCGGCCATGACGATGACATCGGCGTCGGTTGTTTGTCCCATCTGCGCAAGGGCCAGGGAATCACCGACCATGTCGCCGACACAGTGAAAAATTTCCGGCGTCATATAGTTATGGGCCAGGATCACCGCGTTCTTTTCTTTCTTGAGGCGGTTTATCGCCGCCACATAGGGCGCATGAACGGGCCATTCCACTTCGGGAATAACGTGGCGTACACGGGCGTATTCGGCGGCCGTCGCCCGCCCGATCGCATCGGTGTATTCCAAGGTTTCGCTCAGGCTCATGGGACTACAATCTCAAAAAAGTTTGTTGTTATTCGCTGTGTCTAATGTAGGCATTGGGGGGTGCCGCCCGCAAGGGCAAGGGGCAAATGGGCGGGATTTATTATTCTGGCGGGGGTGGTTTGCTTTCGAGGGCCGGTGTCATTTTTGGGAGTTGAGTGCGTGACCACAGCCAGGCGATCATGCACACGGTGCCCGTGCCGGCGACAGCCAAACTGAGGCCCAGCCGCTCAGCGGCCCAACCGACGATGATGGCGCCGATCGCTGGCGTGCCCCGCCAGACCAGCATGTAAAGTGAGAGCACGCGGCCCCGCATGGCAGGCTCCACCGCCATTTGAAACAGGGACTGGGTGCCGGTGCCGGTGACGGTCTGGGTGAAGCCGACCATGAAGATACAGGCAAGACCCAGCCAAAAATTGCCCGATAGGGCGAATGCGGTGGTTGTCGCCCCCATGATGAAGGTATGGCTGATGATGACGCGGGTGAGCCCATGCACCGGTCCCCGCTGGGTCAACCAGATGGCGCCGGTGAGCCCACCAATGCCCATGGTGGCCAAAAGCCAGCCGAGCCCCTGGGGGCCGCGTGCAAAAACTTCATCGGCGAACCCCGGCAGCATTTCAGAAACCGGGCGCGACATGGCCGATGTTACCGTCAGCAGCACCAGCATAGGGCCGATGCCGGGGTGGCGCTTGACATAACTAAGCGACTCCCTGATCTCACCCCACATGCCTTTGCGCACGCGCGTAACATGCTCGGCAAGAATCCCCTTGATGCGCATGAAGTTGAGACTATGGACAAGAAAGAAGACGAAATTGAGAAAGAATAGGGACGCCACCCCGAATGGTGCGATCAGCAGGCCGCCCATAGCAGGGCCGAGCGCGCGGCCCAGGTTGAAGATGGTGGAATTGATGGCGACTGCCGTCGCCAGTTCTTCCTTTGGCACCAGGGCTGGATAGAAAACCATGCGGGCAGCGGTAGAGTAGGGCTGGTTGAATCCGGTAATCAGCGAGAAGACCAGCAGACTCCAAATCTCGATAGAGCCGCTCGCCGTCATCAGCCAGAGCGCACAGGAATGGACCGTGATGATGGCCTGGGTCAGCCACATCATCTTGACCGGATCGGACCGGTCGGCGGTCACGCCAGCGAACGGGGACAGGAACACGGCTGGCAGCAGGTCCGCCGCAGCGACAATGCCGAGCCAGGTCGGCGAATGAGTCAATTCCCAGGTGAGCCAACCGACTCCCGTGCGCTGCGCCCAAAGGCTGATCAGCGCGGGGAGCAGGGTCGTGTTGAACAGGCGGTGGTCACGGTGACGAAGGGCTGCGATCACATGCTGCCAATTTCCGGCACGGATCATGTGGGCGCCCGATCATGGGATGGGTTTGGCGGTGCAATCTCAAGGGAGGACCGCACAATTTCTTTGCGCGGCAGCATCATGGCCCAGAGCACCAAGCCCATGATTGCCGCAATGGCGACCGGCCAGGGGAGGCCCGTCGCCTCGGCCACGGCGCCGATCAGCAGCGTCCCTAGCGCCGGCGCCCCTTGTATGATCACTGTGTAGATCGACATAACGCGGCCCCGGATGGCCCCATCGACGGCATTTTGCATGAGGTTGAGCGCGGCAACGGAAGAATTATTCATGGAGAATCCGATCAAGGCCATGAGCGGTATGCCTGCCCAGAAGCTCCCCGATGTCGCAAAGGCAAAAGCGGATACCGTCAGCAGCGCTACGTTGGCATAGACCACGTTGGTCATGCCCTTGATGCCGTCGCGGGTCAGCAGAAAAAAGCCCGATATCGTTGCGCCCAGCCCCATGGCCGTGGCCAGCCAAGCTAGTCCTTCGGCGCCGCGCTTGAAGACACCATCGGCAAAACCTGGCAGCAGGTCGGGTATGGCCCGGCCCGTCAATGCTGACATAAAGAGGACGATCAATACCGGCCCAATGCCTGCGTGGCGCATCGAATAGCGCACGCCTTCGGCAATATTGGATAAGACACTACCGCCCGAACTATTTTGGTGTTCAATACGCACGATGCGCACCCGCAGCAATGCATAGAGGAAGACCACAAAAGTCAGCGCGTTGATCATAAAAGCCGGCCCGACACCAAGATTGACGATGACCAAGCCGGCCGCGGCCGGTCCGATGAAGCGGCCGATGTTGAAAATGATGGAATTAATGGCGATGGCGGGAACCAGGTCTTCGTGCGGGACCATGTTGGGCACGAGGGCGAGGCGTGCCGAGGAATGATAGGAATGCATGATGCCGAGCATGATCGTCAGGCCGAGCACCACCCAGATCGTCGCGTATCCGCTGTAATAAACGACAAACATGGATATGGCCTGTATCAGCATCGCGACCTGTGCCCAGATCGAAAGTTTCAGCCGGTCCATGCGATCTGAAAGATCGCCGGCCAGGGGGGCAAAGATCATCATGGCAAAGAGATCGGCAAAGGCGATGATGCCGAGCCACGCGTAGGAATGCGTGATTTCCCAGGTCAACCAGCCCAGCGCGACCCGCTGCACCCATGTGCCGACCAGTGATGTGACGCTGCCGATAGTGTAGAGGCGGTAGTCACGATGACGCATGGCGCGCGTGAAGCCGGCGAGCGGATTAATGATGATCATGCGTGAAGCCTGTTGGGACGGTAGCGTTTCATAGGTTTTGGGGTGTTTCCGAATTGCACGTCTTAATTGTTATTCTGCGGCAAGTTTTTCCGAACCCGTTGGTTCCAGTGCCGCAAGAATTTCGCGCCGCCGCGCCGCCGCTTGATCGAAGGCCTCTTGTCTGATCGGGCCAAACCCCCTGACGGTTGCCGGCAGGCGGGCGAGTTCCAGGCAAAGGTCGAAACTACCGGGTGTGAGCATGGCCGAAATAAGGCCGAGGTCATGTTCATACTCCGCGCGGTGGCGGCGCTCAAGCGCGCGATCAGCCCCATAGCGGAACGGATCAAAAACACTACCGCGCAGGCCCTTGAGCCAGGCGAGCAGGCCCAGCACGGGGCCCAGCCAGGGGCCAAAATCGCGCTTCCGAGACCGTCCAGCCGCATCGTATCCTGCCCCATTGCGTCTGGTGGGCCAGTCGGGCATCCAGGCGAGTGCCAGGTGGTAATGAACAGTCACCGGCCCCTCGAAGGCTTCGGCGATCGCGTCATTGAAGGCACCGTCCCGGTATAGGCGCGCGACTTCGTATTCATCCTTGGCAGCGAGCACCTGGGCATAGCCATCGGCAATGGCACGGGCCAGGGCATCGGCATCGGTGCCGCGTTCCCGGGCGATGGCTTGGGCATCGTCCACCGCTTGGCGATAAGTCGCAGCCAGGGCATCGCCGCCATAACCGACAAGAAAATCCGCGCGCGTCGTCACCAAATCTTCAAGGCTCGTCGTGGTTTGTTCTTTGCCGTCCGTGTCGAGCCCGGCGAGCGCCCGGACGGCTGCCATATCGATGGCCGTACGCCGGCCCCAAATAAAAGCTGCCTTGTTGGCGTCGGCATTTTGGCCGTTGAGTTCTATGGCGCGGGTCAGAGCGGCTTCGCTGACCGGCACCAGGCCCATCTGCCAAGCCAGCCCCAGTAGAAACACATTGGCGGTGATCGCTTGGCCGGTCAGTCGTTCGGTCAGGCGCCGGGCATCGGCGGCGGTGACATGGTTGTGTCCCGTGCGTTCAACGATGGCGCCCAAAAGTGAATCGGCGGGAAAGGTGAGGGTGCGGTCTCGGAGGAAGGCGCCGGTGATCGCCTCTTCGGTGTTGACGATGACATGGGTTTGTTCCGGCGTGACCGCGCCCAGTTGAGGTGTGTCGGCGGCCACCACAAGGTCGCAGCCGATTAACACATCGGCACGCGCATTGCCAATCCGCACCGCGCCGATGGCATCGTCTCGGGGGGCAATGGTGACGTGACTGGCAACCGCGCCACCCTTTTGCGCGAGGCCGGTCTGATCCAAAACGGCTGCCGCTTGTCCATCGAGATGCGCCGCCATGGCGATCAAATGCCCGATCGTGACGACGCCGGTGCCACCGATGCCTGCGGTTAGGATGCGCCATGGATGTTTAAGTACAGGTAGGTTGGGTGTGGGGAGCGTGCGGAGATTCTCAGGCACTTCAGTCGGCGCGACGAAGGGACGCTTTCTCGGGCGACCGCCTTCGACGGTGACAATGGCCGGGCAGAACCCGTCGACGCAGGTTTCATCCTTATTGCAGGTGGCAAGATCAATCCGGCGTTTTTCACCAAACGGCGTGGAGACGGGGACGACCGATAAACAGTGAGAGGCGCGCTGACAATCACCGCATCCTTCGCAGACGCGCTCGTTGATAAAGACGTAGCGGGCGGGATCAATGAGCGTGCCGCGCCGGCGTCGCCGGCGTTTCTCTGCGGCACAAGCTTGATCGAAAATCAGCACGCTGACCCCGCCGACCTGGGCCAACTCGGCCTGGGCACAATCAAAGCCATCGCGGCCCATGACCGTGACGCCAGGGGGAAAGGGATCGTCTTTGGCGTAATGGGTGGGGTCTTCGGCAACCACGATGATGCGCGCGACCCCTTCGGCGGCGAGCTCGCGGGCAATGGCGGGGACCGTCAGGTTGCCTTCGACCTTTTGGCCGCCGGTCATGGCGACGGCGTCATTGAACAGCAGCTTATAAGTAATGTTGACGCCGGCTGAAATGGCGGCACGGATAGCCAGAAGACCTGAATGATAGTAGGTGCCGTCGCCGATATTGGCGAAGACGTGAGAGGTTTCGGTAAACGGTGCTTGGCCGATCCAGCTTGCGCCTTCGCCGCCCATTTGGGTCAGCGTCTGGGTGTTCGGATCCGACCACAGGGCGAGCGTGTGGCAACCGATTCCGGCGAGTGCGCGCGCGCCATCGGGCACGCGGGTCGACGTATTATGCGGGCAGCCCGAACAAAAATGCGGTGGGCGCTTGAGAACCGGTTGGCCGGGCCGGGTGAGTGGCGGGGCGGATATTATTTCGGGGTTTTTTCCGGGCTGGGCGCTCAGCCGGGGGGCCAGCGCCCGAGCGATATCGCTCGGGCTGAGTACACCTGAAAGCGCGAGGGCCAGCCGGTCCGTGCCAGTCTTGCCGATTACATGCGGGTGGGCAGGGTTGTCGAACAGAAGGTCGCGTATCTGGGGTTCAATCAGCGGGCGTTTTTCCTCGATAACGATGATGTGCTCTAGCCCGGCGGCGAAGTCATGCAGACCATTAGATTCGAGCGGCCAAACCATAGCTGGTTTGTAAAGCGCGATGCCTAGTGCCCGGGCCTTTCTTTCATCAAGGCCTAGAAGATCGAGCGCTTCCAGCGTATCTGCGTAGCTCTTGCCTGCGGCAATAATGCCGATATGGCTTTCGTCTGTTTTCCAGAAAGCGCGGTCGAGGTTGAGGGTGCGGACAAAGGCCTGTGCCGCGCTACGTTTCGGCCCTGCCAATCGGGCTTCGGCATCCGTCACACGATCAGGCCAGCGGATATGCAGATTATGATCTGGGGCTGGAAAATCCGCAGGAAGATCATGAGGAAGATCATGGATAAAACGGTCGAGGTCCGTGTTGACCGTGGCCGTTTGTTCGATGATGTCTGACGGACATTTGAGCGCGATCCATAGGCCGGAGGCACGCGAGAGCGCGATGGCGGCAACCGTAAGGTCAAGCACGTCTTGAACCGAAGATGGGGCGAGAACTGGAATCTGGGCATCGATAAATGCGAATTCTGACTGATGCGCGGTGGTCGAACTGATGCCCGCGTGATCGTCACCGGCGATTGCGACAACCCCACCTAGGGGCGCAGTGCCAGCGAGATTGGCATGTTTGAGAGCATCGCCGGCGCGATCCACGCCCGGCCCCTTGCCGTACCACAGCGCAAACACGCCGTCGGTCTTGGCCCCCGGGAATAGGCCGACTTGCTGGGTCCCCCATATGGCTGTTGCGGCAAGTTCTTCGTTTACGCCGGGGGTGAAGTGGATATTGGCGGCGGTCAGTTCGGCCTGGGCGGCATCTAAGTCGCGATCAAATCCCCCTAAAGGGGAGCCGCGGTAGCCTGACACAAAGCCGCCGGTCGTGTGGCCAGCCTTGGTATCAAGCTGGGCAATGCTCAAGAGTGCCCGGGTCAGTGCCTGGGTGCCGGTCAGTAGGACCCGTGCCTGCGCCGGATCGAAGCGGTCGGCCAGTCGCGCACTACTGAGGGTTGCCTGGAGTGGGCTTTGTGGGTCGATTGATGGGGGGGTGGATTCGGTCACAGGGCCTCCTGCCTAGTTAACTACCGCCGCCTGCCCTGGTACGCAATCATCCGTGTGCGCCGGGGTGCAGCCACCCTTACCAGATGGGGTCACCAAATTTGCTAGCTGGGGATGATTTATGGGTGCAGGCGCGGTATATGAGGGGGCCTAAATACCGCGAAAGCCTACTATTTATGACTGTTCTGGTTACCGGGGCCGCCGGTTTCATCGGCTATCACGTTTCTGAGGCCCTGTTGGGGCGTGGCGATGCTGTGGTGGGGGTGGATAATCTCAATGATTTTTATGACCCGGCTCTCAAGCAGGCGCGCCTTGCCCGCCTGACCGCGCATAAGGGCTTTGATTTTGTTGAATTAGATATTGCTGAAGACGGCGCTTTGGCCGCCCTTGCCCGCCGATATAAGGATGTGGATGTGGTGGTGCATCTCGCCGCCCAGGCTGGGGTGCGGTATTCGCTGGTCAATCCGCAGGCCTATGCCCAGTCCAATTTAACCGGCCATCTCAACATTTTGGAAATGTGCCGCCATATGGATGGGCTCAAGCATCTGGTTTATGCGTCTTCGTCTTCGGTCTACGGCGGTAGTCATAAATTGCCGTTTTCTGAGGGTGATCCGGTGGATCATCCGGTCTCGCTCTATGCCGCAACCAAGAAGGCGGATGAATTGATGAGCTATTGCTACAGCCATCTTTACGGCATACCGGCGACGGGGTTGCGCTTCTTTACCGTCTATGGGCCTTGGGGCCGTCCCGACATGGCCTATTTCAGCTTCACCGAGGCGATCATGCAGGGCACGCCCATCCGCGTCTTCAACCACGGCGACATGAAGCGGGACTTTACCTATATCGACGATGTGACGGCGGGGGTGCTTGCCGCGGTTGATCGGCCGCCGGAAGGCCCCGATGGGACTGCGCCGCATCGGATCTACAATATCGGCAATAACCGCGCTGAAGCATTGCTGGATTTCATCGCGGTCATCGAAAAGGCCGTGGGGAAGAAAGCCGAACTCCAAATGGCCCCCATGCAACCAGGTGATGTGAAAGAAACTTTCGCCGATATTACGGCGATGTCGCGTGATCTTGGCTTTGCTCCCAAAACCCCGATTGACCAGGGCATTCCCCTATTCGTGGACTGGTTCCGCGATTATCATGGGCTCTAAGCCCTGGCGTGAGTTTGCCGTTCCCGCGTTATCGCTTCTTCAGCAAGCCATAAGAGGTATTTTTACCTCGTTTTAACCAATTTCCTCTTAAATCTCTCTTTATTGTGTAGGCCGACTATCTCTTTATTTTTATTGGGATGCGGTACAGGTTCCAACGTGGGCTTGGGGAAGAGCGTGCAAGCCGACCAACTCAAACGTATCCTTGACCTGCACCAGCGTTACCTCAAAGGGCAGTCGGGGGGACGTTGCGCCAATCTGCAGGGCATGAACCTCGCAAAATCTTCCCTAGATAGTGTTGATCTGAGCACCGCTCAGGCATCCGGTGTCCGGTTAAACGATGCATCCTTGCGCATGGCTAATCTGTCCAAGGCCGATTTTTTTGGCGCCCATTTTGAACGCGCCGATATGCGTCGCGCCAACCTAATGGGGACCGATCTGCGCGGGGTGTTTTTTCTCAAGTCCAAACTGGCCGGCGCGATCATGGAAAATGCCGATCTGCGCCCCGGGGCTATTTATGATGCTGGTCAGGGCACGATCGACGACGCGTCGATCCATAAGAACGGTGAGCGTGTTGCTAACCTCAACGAGGCCAATATGGAAGGCGCCAAACTCGCCGGGGCCAACATGACCGATGCGTCCCTTTACGCAACCAACCTGAGCGGCGCCGATCTAACCAATGTCAATCTGACCAATGCCAATCTCCGCAACGCGAATCTTGAGGGGGCGATGGTCAAAGGCGCAAGGTTCGCTGGTGCGATGATGACCGGCGCCAATTTCCGCAACGTGGATCTTGATTCGGCTGACATGCGTGGCGCCTATGTCTTGGATGCCAATATTGAAACTAATAGCTTTGCCGACACCGGCAACAAAGTGGACAGCAATAGTGATGCGGGCAAAATTATTACCTTGCATCAGGCCTGGACCGATAGTGGCGGCAGTGACGGCGAGCCGGCGGATCTGTCTGGAATGTCACTGTCCGACAAGGATTTGCGCGGCATGGATTTTTCCGGCGCCAAGCTGGTCGGGACCATCCTCTATCGCGCTGATCTGACCGGCGCTAAATTCGCCTTCACCATGCTGTCCAAGGCCAATCTGGTACAAGCTAAGCTGGTGGATGCCAGCTTCGAAGGGGCCGATCTGACCGAGGCGAAACTTTCCAGGGCCATCCTGACCGGGGCCCGTTTTGAGCCGAAGGAACTAAAGACCGGGGATGGCCAGGCAACGGGGCGCGTCCTCGCACCGAACCTGACCCGTGCGGATTTCACCGCCGCCAACTTGACGGGTGTGGATTTGACCCGGGCAACATTGGAACGCACTATATTTGCTGGGGCAATCTTGGAAGGCGCCAAGCTGCCAGAGCGTTATGCCCGGCTTCTCAAAGGGCGGCCGCCTGAGCGCCAAGCC
>JBLHLO010000041.1:0-11380 GCA_047621105.1 Alphaproteobacteria bacterium | reverse complement strand
CGAAGATAATCTCCATCGCCCGACGATCCTTCGGAGTCTTCGCAAAATCGAGCGCCAAGGGCGCATCAAGGTCAGGCGCTTTCTTTAAACCCATTTGCACGATGACCCTGATCTTCTTGTCACGCAGAAGGTCCGGCGCGCGGCTCTTGATCGACGACCATGACCAACCTAGCCGCCCCATAACCTCCTTGCGCTCCAGCGCCAGGGAGATGTCGGAGCCACTCTTGTAGCCGTGGACGATCCGAAACTTGGTGCCGATGAAATAGTTGAGTACCCTTGGAAAGGCGCCGGTATCGGTGGCGATACCCGAGGACCCGACCAGCAGCGGTGTCGTCATGACTTCTTTGAGGGTTTTGATCGGCGAGGTATGCCAGATGATGCCAGCAGACACCTCCGACGTGGTGCTGCCGACCCAATTGAATTTGCGGGCATCATAATTTGCCGCCTTGATACCGAGGATCGGCTGCACCGCGACCGAGCGCTGCACCACGCCCATGGCTGACCCGTCCTTGGCCGCGACATTGTACAGGTACTTCGCGCCACGCAAGCCACCCGCGCCCGGCATATTGCGTGGCAAAACCCTGGCGCTGCCGCCCGGAAGATTGCCACCCAGATGGCGGGCAACGATACGCCCATAAGCATCATTGGTGCCGCCGGCACCGGAGCTTAAGTACATGGAAACTTTTTTGTTCTTGAAAAAATCTTCCATCGCGCCAGCCTGCGCCGCGCCCGAAAGGGCGAGGGGCATTGCCAATGCGGCAATGGCGCCGAACGCTAGACGAAACATGGTCATGGTGAGTTTCCCTTGGCTTTTGATTATGGGCGACGGAGGTGTCATCGCCGACCCTATTACGCCCTATTGCGGACGCGCACCCCAAGAACTTAGGGGTCTTAATTCCAGCGGTTTCTTATTATGGATGATCATGCCGTGAGGGCAGCAGCAGAGTCAAATGGTGAGGATCATGGGGAGCATCAATGCCCAGAAACCGGGCGGTTGGGCGGTTTAGTCGGCCGGCGCGACGTCAGCAAGGGCGGTGGGTACGCCGTCTGTCACCTTTTGCTGTGATGGCTTTCGATATAGGCTTTTATGGCGTCCTGATCAGGATCCTCGAACACCAAGGCCAGCACGGTCGATGTAACACGGGCGATATGGCCCGGAAGGGCCTAAAAACCCCTCCATATGCAAAACCACGGGCTGGCCGAGATAGAGGCTCAGGTTGCAGGCGAGCAAGGCACCGCCGACAGAGACATTATAAATATCGCAGGGAACCGGTGCGCGCGGTCGCGCTTCAAGCTGCGCCTTAACGGATATACGGACACGGAGATGCTTTCTCCGTTCACGTCCACCGTCATCGCCACTTTCAAGCATCGCCATATTGCAACTTCACCCTAGGGTTCGGACCGGGACAACTGCCCTAGCCTTTGAACCGGCCCCGTTTTCACTACGCCACAACCACCCTGCAAAGGTGCCGTAAAATCATGTACGAGGGGTTAAAAGCACCGCTGGAGCAACCCATAAAAATATAAAATGCCGTCTAACCAAGCGCCCGGGCTATGAGCTCACGGCTTTTTTCCGGCAGGTGTTCGACCAAGCGCACCGCTTCGGCGAGGCCCTGAGCCGACATCTTCGCCGCTGTCTTTTGCAGGATATCAACCACCTTCTCGTCGGGATGCTTGGCTGCAAAGCCCGGGAACTGGGTTTCCAAGAACACCAGACAAGCCACATCCTCGAGCGTTTGGACATCACCGTCCCGCTTAAGCTGCTTCTTTTGCAAGAGATCGCCGACCCGGGTAATGCATTCGAGCCCATAACCGGCCCCCGCCAAGATATCGCCCGCCGTCTCGGCATGGAACCGGGCAAGCGCCACCCGCCAGGCCAGATAACCGTCCCGTCCTTCAGGATAGCTATCGCGTGGAATCTTCCAGCGTCCAATATGCTGAGCCCGGGCAGCGAGGCGCAGTTCTTCCGGGGCCTCGGGTGCAAGACGCAGGAGCCAAGCGCTCATGCGCCGGCCGTAAAGAAGTGCCGATGGCGCGGTTAAGGCACCATCGGGCTCGGTCGAAGGATCTCCAGCATTAACCGCATCGATGGCCGCGATGGCCGCCCGAAAACGGCCGTCATCCCCTGGGATGGCGCCAGCGCTCACGCTTCAGTCTTGTCAATCAGGGCATTACCGTTCTGACCGTCGAACCATTGGTTATGGTTCGAACGGACGACGTTTTCGCCGCCGATCACTATACGCCGCGACTTGGACGTATCCTGTTCATAAGATGCTACCTGAAGAAGCTCGAGCTCTTCATCCGAAGCTTTTTCAAACCAATAGCGCGCGCCCGCCGGCGTGATCAGCCCTTCATTCGGCCCGTATTCGCCGATCAGTTTGTCACCCGGTCCGTAAAACCGGACCCGGCCCTTCATCACCATCCAGAAGCTGTCCATGCCATCGTGATAATGAAGGGTATTTTCGCCCCCTTCCTGGATGACCTGAACGACACCCTTGGTCATGCCGCTGCCGCATAGACGTACCAGCCCCTTATTGGCCGTGCCGGGAATTTCGGGCCGCGTGTATTTGAAACTTTGTACGCGGGCCTCCGCGTCTTGGTGGCGAGCTTCTTCTTCCGGGGGCAAGATTGTTTCGGCGCTGGACATGGCATTCTCCCGACATCGCGAAATGATGTTTGATATTAGGCCTCACCCTTTAGTGAAGCAACGGCGCAAAAGAAACGGGCGGGCCCCGAAAGGACCCGCCCGATAGGGTTCAGGACAGAATGCTTACTTGGTGCATTCCACCCGGCCGGCCGTGGACTTATGTCCCTCGTACCAGATTTTGCAGCTCATGCCGGCTTTGACGGCCTTCGACTTAGCCTTCTTACCGTTGATCTTGACCTTGGTGTAGCCCTTCTTCATGCGGGTCGAATATTTCTTTTTCTTACCCGCGACCTTGAAGTCGAACTTGCCCCTTTTCTTCACCTTGCTAACGGTGCCGGAGACGATCTGCCAATTGACCGTACGGCTTTGCAGCTTTTCCTTGCTGTTGATAATCGCCCGCACCCGAGCCAGCGCTGCCGGCGGAGTGGCATAGACTTCCTTCACCAGACTCGCGGCATCGGCGCCGGAAAGCGGTGAAATGGCCAGATGCATGATCTTGGCTTCGGCCAATAGCTTGGGATCCTTCAACGCTGCCGTGAAAGCTTTCTGAAGAGCTTTCACCCGATCCGCCGGCACGCCTTCACGCATGAAGAAGGGCCGCCCCATTTCATTGGGGATGGTGAACATGCGGAGCACCTGGCGTTCTTCCTCGTTCTTCGCAAAGTCCATGATGAACGGCACGTTGGGGAGGTCTGGATGCTTCTTGTTGGCGAGCTGAACCAGAAGATTGATCTTCTTGTTCTCGATCCAGCGATAGTAACGCGACACGATGGAGGCCCAGCCGAGTCCGCAACGGCCCGTCACTTCACCACGTTCCATGGCAAGATGCACTTCCGTCGAGCCGGGATAGCCGAGGATCACCTTGATTTTGGTGCCCGCGATTTGGTTCAGGACGCGGGCCATCAAGGTATCAGTCGCGTTGGGACCACTGGACCCGATCACCATGCCCTTGGAGCTGGCATCCTTCAGGTCTTTGATACCCGATGCACGCCAGCTAACGCAGAGCGAGACTTCGCTGTTGGCGCTGCCCAGCCAAACCATCTTTGTCGCATCCACACTGACCGATTTGCGGCTCTTGCCATGCATCAGTTTATCAAAATGGGCGTTGCGACCGATAATGCCTATGGTCAACCCATCAGCAGGGGCAACAGTGGTGATATAGCTCAGCGCCCGGCGACCGGAAGCCCCGGGCAAGTTTTTAGGCTGGAATTCAGGTTTGCCCGGCACATGCCGCTGGATATGTTTGGCGATGAGACGGCCATATTGGTTGTAACCGCCGCCGACCGAAGAGCCGATGACCATAGAGCCGGTCTTGCCCTTGTAGAAATCCGAAACGGAATCGGCAACCGCATCGCGGCTACCAGCAAAACCCGTAGCAACAGCCAGGGCCAACGCCGGAACAAAGAAACGTAAGTGTGCAGTCATCTTCATAAGTACCTCCCTGTCAGGAGAGCCGGGGACTATTGCAACAGCGTCTTTAAAGTCCCATGCCTCGTGACGACGAAATTATCAAAAACGGTACGCGTAGGTTTAATAAAATTCATTCAAACATTAATCACAGCGAGAAAAGCTGTGCCGTATTATCATGCAAGATAGCTTTTTTTTCCTGATCGGTAATAACATTGGTTTCACGGATTTCTTCCAGATTTTCCGGGAACTCCCCATCCCAATGGGGAACGTCGGTGGCATAGATCAGATGTTCAACACCAACAAAATCAATGGTTTCACGCAACAGCGTTTCCTTGCCTTCGAGCGAAACCTTCAGCGATGATTCGCGAAATGTATCAGACGGCTTTTTCTTGAGCAGCGGCATTTCTTCTTCGGCGCGCTTTTCCCAATGTTCGTCCAGCCGGTCGAGGTAATAGGGCAACCAGGTCGCGCCGACTTCCAAAAAGCCCATCTTGAGTTTGGGAAAGCGGATCGGCAGTCCCTGGCACATGACCGATGTGAAGTTAAGCAACATGCCCGCCGTAAATGCATAGGCATGAACTTCGCCGAAGGTGCGCAGTTTGTCGGCCCCCCATTCATGGGCCCAATGGCGCGTGCCGTGGATACCGATGGTGGCGCCGCATTTTTCGGCCACTTCATAGACCGGATCGAAAAACGGATCACCAAGCCCGAACGGCAACCCATCAGTCACCACTTCAAATCCCTTGAGGCCAAGTTCCTGGGTAGCGTACTCGACTTCCGCCGCCGCCAATTGGGGATCACGTAGCGGCAGCACGCCAACCGGGAACAGGCGATCGGTCATGTAATCGGCGGCCAAATGACGGTTGATCGCCCGGCACACATCACGGGCGAAATCCACTTCTTGATTCTTGCTACAATTGCCTGAACCGGTCGGGAATAGCACTGCCTTATCAATTTCGTGTTCGTCGCAGATACGAGTCCATAACGCACGCTGTTCCGCCGCGCCCATTCCTCGGTTGTAGTCATAGGGGAGCTTCAGTTTGCCACTGAGTTCCGTATCCCAGGGCTGGCCACCCGGCCATAGGCTGGTGGTGCGATTCGCCCACCGCTTATCAAGATAGGGCCTGATTTCGTCTGGACGCTCGAATATATGTCCGTCGGCATCAATTGCCCGGATGGCTGTCGCCATGGCTGTCCTCCCAAATTGGCCACTATTTTTGTTATTGCTGGCCCAAGCGCGAGTTTAGCGCCCAGCCAAATCGGGAGTCCAGAGAGATACGCCTAAAACCGGGCAATTCAGGCGATTGCACCCCATAGCTGACCATGGACATGCCGCCTGCCGCGTCGCACAATCGCCCCGCCCATGACCGATACCACCGATACCCTGCCTCACACGCTACCGGCCACCATGACCGCTATTGAGATCGCCGAACCGGGCGGTCCCGAGGTCTTGCGCCTCTGCCAACTGCCGGTGCCCGTGCCCGGCCCTGGTGAGGTGGTGATCCGGGTCCAGGCGGCTGGGGTTAACCGCCCCGATGTCTTGCAACGCAAAGGGGGCTACCCACCACCACCCGGCGCCTCCCCGCTGCCCGGCCTCGAAGTGGCGGGAGAGGTTGTCGCCCTCGGCCCAGATACGGAAGGCCCACCGCTCGGCGCGGAAGTCACCGCGTTGATCACCGGCGGCGGCTACGCCGAATACGCCGTGGCCCCGGCCGGCCAATGCCTGCCGGTGCCGGCAAACCTGTCCATGGTTGAAGCGGCCGCCCTGCCCGAAAC
Source organism: Alphaproteobacteria bacterium (assembly GCA_047621105.1). Lineage (GTDB taxonomy): Bacteria > Pseudomonadota > Alphaproteobacteria > SMXQ01 > SMXQ01 > WHSO01. The sequence continues at coordinate 5,547 of JBLHLO010000041.1, read as the reverse complement.
TTTCTTCACCGTCTGGTCCAACCTGTTTGATTCCGCCCTGCTGACGGCCGGGGAAACGGTGCTGATCCACGGCGGCACCAGCGGCATCGGCACGACCGCCATTCAGCTGGCGACCGCTTTCGGTGCGCGTGTGTTCGCAACCGCCGGCACGGATGAAAAATGCGCTGCCTGTAGGAACCTCGGTGCGGCGCGGGCGATTAATTACAAAACCGAAGATTTTGTCGAGGTCGTCAAAGCGGAAACCGGCGGCGTCGGCTGCAATGTCATCCTCGATATGGTCGGCGGTGATTATGTGGCGCGCAACATCGCCGCCGCGGCACCCGATGGCCGGATCGTGCAGATCGCCTTCCTGCAAAGCCCCAAGGTCACCCTCAACCTGATGACGCTGATGCGTAACCGCATCACGCTCACCGGCTCGACACTGCGTCCCCGGGATGTGGCATTCAAAACCACCATCGCCCATCACTTGCTGCAACATGTGTGGCCGCTGATTGCCCAAGGCCGTATCCGGCCGGTCATCGATTCTACCTTCCCCTTGGCCGAGGCATCAAAAGCCCATGCGCGCATGGAAAGCTCCGCCCATATCGGCAAAATCGTTCTGGAAGTTTCGTAACCTGGCCCTAAGACGCGCTTCTTAAAATTGCACGACGTTAAAGCGCGCGTCACGCCGAAAGCGTGCAAACCAATAATCAGGGGCGCGTGTCCTTAAATTTGATAACATTGAAACGCGCGTCCCCATCGCGGATGATCTGATCAATTAACCCGTGTTCCCAGGCGAGATATTTTTCCATCGCTTCTTCTTGGCCTGACTCCCGTTCATAAGGTCGCCAAAAGGCTTCGTCCTCCAACGGATCAAGGGGATTCCCCCGGCCCCGTTCCATCGGCATGTTTTCACCGACCCAGGCGGCATTGCCGCTCGTCAGCACCTTGACGCCCCGCCCCGCCGCCGCCACTTCACCTGCGGCCAGATGCGCGAGCATCCCATCCTCGGAAGTCAACACGATGTCCCCCGCCGGCAAGTGATTTAGGCTTTCGGCCAAGCGCGCCCGAATGGCGAAACGCGCACCGGGAATATGGCCCTTATCAAAGGTCAGGCTACGCGACAGATCTAGCAGATGGAGGTGCCCGCGCTGCAATTGTACCGCCAGCATGCGCGGCGCGATGGTGCCAATCTGCCCTTGATCCGGGGCCGTATCGGCACCGGGCACGGCACTCGGCACAGCACTAGACACAGTGGGCCGGTAAGCGCCGCTGGCCATGGGCATGCCCTCACTTGCACCATCGGCCAGCACATAGGCCTCCCAACCCATCTGACGCAACCAGGCCGCCGCCAGACGGGCACGCACACCGGTATCGTCAACCACCACCACGCGCGCGCGCAAACAGGCTATGAAGCTGTCGGTCTTTTGCGCGAGCTGCACACCGATGGCGGGACGCGCGCCGTCCAGATGACCCGCCATATATTCATCATCCGGTCGCACATCAAAAACATACAGACTACGCGCCGCCGCCTCATCGCGGAAACGATTGAAACGCGCCTCATCAATCTCCACCACGCCTGCCTTGGCAGAAAGTCTCTTCGCCCGCGTTCGCGCCTCGGCCAAACCTTCCGGCGACGGCGCAGGCGCTAGGCGCGCTGCATTATGTTCAAGTTCATAGCCCGCCAGATGCCACCCCATGGTGCCGTTTTCCAGCGCCACCACGTCATTGGGTACGCCCGCGTTGATCAACGACTGGGCGCCAATGATTGATCGCGTGCGCCCGGCACAATTTACTACCACCTTTGTGTCCGGATCGGGGGCAATGTCGTGAATGCGATAGACCAATTCCGATCCCGGGCAATTAAGCGCGCCGGGAATGCTCATCATCTTGTATTCATCGACGGGCCGCGAATCGAGCACCACCATATTGTCACCACGGTCCATCATGATCTTCAATTGGTCCGCCGTGATATGCGGCGTACCCAGCCGCGCCTCGACCAACTCACCGAACGCCTTGGACGGCACATTCATGCCGCCGAAGATTTCGAACCCGGCGTCGCCCCAAGCGCCGATCCCACCGTCAAGGATCGCGACATCCGAATAACCGAACGTTTCCAGTTTTTCAGCGGCGCGCGCCGCCAGACCCCCGCTATCAACATTGCCGCCATCGATGATGACCAGCGGCGTCCCCTGACGGGGCACCAGATCACCGATCAACAGTTCCAGCCGGCTTAGCGGACAGGAAGAGGCAAATAAAAGATGCCCTTCGGCATAGACCCCTTCTTCACGGGTATCGAGGATCGCCAATTCCCGGTCAGCGCCGACATTGGCATCGGCCCCGACATTCGCGATCATATCCTTAAGCGCGCGTGCGGAAATCACCGCCACCATTCATTTTTTTCCTGTCATCACTGGCTCAATCATCATCCCAGGGAGATGAAAGAAGCCGACATCCCCTGGTGCAGGCCCGGCTTAGTCACGTTATAATGGCAGCCATCATAAATGCACCCCCAAGGTAGCCTGAGCCGGATAATCGGCACCCCACCTTGATAGGAGGAAACAATCATGCCCGATGATCTTAAATCCCTGGCAGACATGGATTTCACCCAAATGAAGCGCGACTTTGTCGCCGCCTGCCGCATCTTGGTGAGCGAAGGCGTCTCCGAAGCCGCTTTTAACGTCAGCTGCCGTATTGACGCCGATCATTGGATGACCATGCCGGTCACCAGCCCTACCCTGGTGACCGAAGACAATATCGTCACCGGGCGGATCGACGCCGGGTCCGACCATTGGAAAGCCCATCCCGCGATCTATCAGGCGCGGCCCGATGTCGGCGGTATCATCCATATTCACCAGCCCCATGCGGTGGCATTTTCAACCCTGGCCAATGAAGAATTCGTGCCGGTCCATCATTACGGCGCGCCCTTTCACGGCAAGCTGACGGTGTTCCGCAGCCCGGGTCAAACCAAGTCCAATGACCGGGCACGGGAAATGGCGACCCAATTGGCCGACAACCGGGTGATCTTGCAACAGGGGCATGGCTCCATCACCGTCGGCAAGGACCTCAAGGAAGCGATGATCCTCGCCATCTTTCTCGAAGAAGCCTGCCAGATGAACCTGACGGCCAAACTGATGGGCACGCCGACCTACCTGACCCTGGCACAATCGGAAAAGATCACGCCGCAAATTCTTAAACAGCGCTCACAAGACAAAGCCTGGGATCACTACGTCAACAAGACGAAAATTCGCGGTTACCTCTAGGGGTCTGTTTTACGAAAACTCGCGCCGGAGCGCGTCCGTATGTGCGCCGATGGCGGGAACCAGGCGCGGCGCGGGGGCGTCACCCATTGATGCGGGCGGCATCGGCATATTCACCGGCCCCGATGGCGTTTCGACAGACATGCGCCTGAGCTGCGGGTGCTTGGATAACCCGTCCACCCCATTGACCATGCCGTAAGCCGTGCCCGCCGCAGTGAGCCGCGCCACCAATGCAGTGCGGCTCAATGCGGTAAAGACCCCGACAATCAATTGATCGAGCGCCGCGCGGTTGGCGACGCGCGCGGTGTTGTCGTGAAAACGGGGGTCATTGGTGAGCGCCCCATCCATCAGCACCTGTTCATAAAACGCCACCCATTCACGCGCATTCTGGATCGAGATCAATACCAGCCCATCCTTATAGGGATAGGCCCCGTAAGGGGCGATGGAGGGATGATTAAGCCCGGCGCGCTGTGGCGCCGCCCCACCGTAATCGAAATGCAGCAGCGGCACTGTCATCCAATCGGCCAGGGCGGCGAACAACGAGAGTTTGATCCCCCGGCCCTCGCCGGTTTGGCTGCGTGCGATCAACGCTTCGAGGATCGCCGCCTGGGCGTGCATGCCGGCCGCAATATCGGCAACGGAAACCCCGACCCGGGCCATCTCATCTGCCGTGCCGGTAATGGACGCAAGCCCCACTTCTGCCTGCACCAAAAGATCATAGGCTTTCATCCCGGCATAGGGACCGTCCTCGCCATAACCCGAAATATCGCAGGTAATCAGCCGGGGGGCCCGCGCGCGCAGATCATCTGACCCAAATCCCGCCCGCGCCGCCGCACCGGGACCGAGGTTTTGGATAAACACATCGGCGCGCGCCACCATGCGCGCCAGCAACGCCCGATCATCCGCCTGTTTGATATCAAGGGTGATCGATTCCTTGCCACGGTTGAGCCACACGAAATAGGCACTTTCACCTTGCGCCACCCGGTCGTAATGACGGGCGAAATCACCGCCCGTACGTTCAACCTTAATCACCCGCGCGCCCGCATCGGCGAGGCGCGACGAACAATAAGGTGCGGCCACCGCCTGTTCCAAGGCGACGACCAAAATCCCATCAAGTGCGCCCGTCATCTTTTAACTAACCCTTTGTTCAATAGGAACGCGGCAGGCCGAGGACATGTTCCGCTATATAGGCGAGGATCATATTGGTCGAGATCGGCGCGGTGCGGTAAAGCCGCGCTTCGCGGAACTTGCGTTCAACGTCATATTCCTCGGCAAAGCCGTAACCGCCAAAGGTCTGCATGCAAGTGTCCGCCGCTTCCCAGGAGGCTTCGGAGGCCAGCCACTTGGCAAGGTTTGCTTCTTCCCCGCATGGCGCACCGGCATCGAACATTTGCGCGGCGCGCTCCACCATCAGGGCGGCGGCCCTGATATGGCCGTAAGCCTGGGCGATGGGGAATTGCACCCCCTGGTTTTCGCCGATGGCGCGGTCAAAGACCCGGCGCTTCTTGGCGTAATCCGTCGCGCGTTCGACAAACCAGCGGCCGTCACCCACACATTCGGCACCAATCAGGATGCGTTCCGCATTCATACCGTCGAGGATATAGCGGAAGCCTTGATCCGCCGCGCCAATCAAATTTTCCGCCGGCACCCGCAGATCATCCATGAAAACCTCGCAGGTCGCGTGGTTGATCATCGTCGGGATCGGGCAAATCTCGAGGCCGTGACCCCGCGCCTCCCTGAGATCGACCAGAAACACCGATAGCCCCTCGGTGCGACTTTTTGCGTCTTCGCGTGCTGTGGTGCGAGCCAATAACAGCATGAGGTCGGAATGCTCAGCACGTGAGGTCCAAACCTTCGAGCCGTTGATCACGTAATGATCATTATCACGCACCGCGCGGGTATGAAGCGCCAGGGTATCGGTGCCGCTTTCGGGCTCGGTCACACCGAAGGCCTGCAGCCGCAGTTTTCCAGCGGCGATACCGGGCAGGTAGGCCTGTTTCTGTGCGTCGGAGCCATGCCGCAGCAAGGTGCCCATGGTGTACATCTGTGCATGAGCAGCGGCACCATTGCAGCCCGCTGCATGCACTTCTTCCATGATCGCCGTCGCTTCCCTAAGGCCGAGGCCGGAACCGCCATAAACCTCCGGGATCAGACAAGCCAACCAGCCACCCTCGGTCAATGCCGTGACAAATTCCTGGGGATAACTGCGCGCCTTGTCATGAGCGCGCCAGTATTCGCCGGGAAACTGCGCGCAAAGTGCACGCACCTGATCGCGGATGTCTTGATGATCCTTCATGCCCCGCCCATC
>JBLHLO010000040.1:0-11396 GCA_047621105.1 Alphaproteobacteria bacterium | reverse complement strand
GGTTGCGGTCGCCAATCAACTAATCAACAAAGGGGTTAAATTCGTTGCCGGGCATTTCTGTTCTGGCTCATCTATCCCAGCGTCGGAAGTTTATGAGGCGGAAAATATTTTGATGATCTCGCCGGGCTCAACCAATCCCAAACTTACTGAAAGAGGCATGGCTAATGTATTCCGTGTCTGCGGGCGTGACGATCAGCAGGGCGAAGTCGCGGGCAATTTCATTGCCGATAAGTTTAAAGGCGCGCGCATTGCCGTGGTGCACGACAACCAGGCGTATTCCAAGGGCCTGGCAGGCGAGACGATGAAGCAGCTCGTCAAGCGGGGGGTGACGGTCGTGCTTGCCGATACCGTGACGCCGAAGGAAAAGAACTATTCAGCTTTAGTGACCAAGCTTAAGGCCGCCAAAATTGATATCCTTTATTATGGCGGCTACCAATCGGAAGCGGGCCTGATTATCCGTCAGATGCGCGAACAAGGTTTGCAGACGCGGCTCATTTCAGGTGACGCGTTGGTGACCCAGGAATTCTGGACGATTACCGGTGATTTGGGGACAGGTACCCTGATGACCTTTAGCCCCGACCCGCGGAAGAACCCGAAGGCGGCGCCGGTGGTGGCAAAACTGAAGGCGGCGGGTAAATCGGCAGAAGGCTATACGCTTTATACCTATGGCGCGGTGCAGGTCTTCGTCGAAGCGGTGCGCCGTGTGGGGGCGGTGGACGTTCCCAAGATCAGGGCCCTGCTCAAGAAAGAAAAATTCGACACGGTGTTGGGTGAGGTCGGCTTCGATGCCAAGGGGGACGTTAAGGCGCCGGGCTATGTCTTTTACGAATGGGCCAAGGGCACTTACGACTACACGAAGCTTTAGCCAAGCGGCGATTCCCCCCCCCCTTGAATGGCTGCCAAATGTCCGGAAAGCCGGTTTTCAGCCCTCCCGAGACACTGACGGAACCCCTAGTGGCGGGCTGGTATGGTGCCCCGACATATGGTATTCAAACTCGATCATGAAGATAGTTGCACGCGCGCCCGCAGGGGCGCTTTCCGGGGGGATTTGGGGTGTCTGCTGAAACCATCGTCATCGCCGGCGATCACGGTGGCGTCGAACTGAAGGCGTTGCTCGCGGAAGACTTGAAAGCGCGCGGATTTGAGGTGCTTGACCTTGGCACCAATTCAACCGATTCGGTCGATTTTCCAGATTTTTCCCAGGCTTTGGCCCAGGCCATCATTGATGGCCGCGCCGCCCGGGGTGTGTTGGTCTGCGGCTCGGGTATCGGTGTCGCCATGGCCGCCAACCGATTTCCGGAAATTCGCGCAGCGACGGTCTGGGACCATTTGTCGGCCCGCTTAAGCCGCCAGCACAATAATGCCAATGTTCTTTGCCTGGGGGGGCGGTTGATCGGTCCGGAAGTCGCCCTTGATTGCCTAGGTGTCTTTCTTGAAACTGAATTTGAAGGTGGCCGCCATGAACGGCGTGTCGCCAAGATGTCGCAACACGTTACGACCAAAGCTTGAGGACCCACCGTTTATGTCTACCGTAGCCAAACCCATCTCCGCACCCGAGCAGGAAGCCTTTTTTGGCCAGACCCTCGCTGAACGTGATCCCGAACTTTATGCTTCGATCACCAATGAACTTGTCCGTCAGCAGGATCAGATTGAACTGATTGCATCGGAAAACATCGTGTCACGTGCTGTGCTGGAAGCGCAGGGCTCCGTGCTGACCAATAAATACGCCGAAGGCTATCCGGGGCGGCGTTATTATGGCGGCTGTGAATTTGTCGACGTGGCGGAAACCTTGGCGATTGAACGCGCCAAAAAAATATTCGGTTGTAGCTATGCCAATGTTCAACCTCATTCGGGATCACAGGCCAATCAGCAGGTATTTTTTGCGCTGCTGCAGCCGGGTGATACGTTCCTTGGCATGTCGCTGGCCGCGGGTGGGCATTTGACTCATGGGGCTGCGCCTAACCAGTCAGGCAAGTGGTTTAACGCTGTGCAATACGGTGTACGCAAACAAGATGCGTTGATCGATTTCGACGAGGTCGAGAGCCTGGCCCGCCAACACAAGCCGAAGCTGATTCTGGCTGGCGGTTCGGCCTATCCACGGATCATAGATTTTGCGCGGTTCCGTGCCATCGCCGACGAAGTTGGCGCGGTCTTGATGGTCGACATGGCGCATTTCGCCGGATTGGTCGCGGGGGGGGTGCATCCCAATCCCCTTGACCATGCGCATGTGGTCACCACGACGACCCATAAAACCCTGCGCGGCCCGCGGGGTGGCATGATCCTGGCCAATGATGAAGACCTCGGTAAGAAGATCAATTCGTCCGTGTTTCCCGGCACCCAAGGGGGACCTTTGATGCATGTCATTGCGGGCAAGGCCGTTGCCTTTGGAGAGGCGTTGATGCCTGCCTTCCGTGTTTATGCCAAAGCGGTTCAGGATAATGCGCGGGTGCTGGCAGAGACGCTGATGAGCCAGGGTCTCGATATTGTATCTGGTGGCACTGACACGCATCTGATGCTGGTTGATCTGCGTCCCAAGGGTTTGACCGGTAAGGCGGCCGAGGCCAGCTTGGAACGTGCGGGGGTTACCTGTAACAAGAATGCCATTCCGTTTGATCCCGAAAAGCCATTTGTGACCTCGGGCGTTCGCCTCGGGACACCGGCGGGGACCACGCGCGGCTTCGGCCTTGCCGAATGGCGTAATATCGGGACGTGGATCGGCGAAGTGTTGGATGGATTGAAGGCGTCGCCAGATGATAATTCTAAGGTTGAGGGCGATGTGCGCGCCCGCGTGAGCGAACTATGCAAACGTTTCCCTATCTATGGTGAGATCAAATAAACGGTCGGAAATAACTCGCAAATAATAAGGCCGGCAAGCCGAAGCCTAAGGAGCCAGCAACATGCGTTGTCCATTTTGTGGTCATGACGATACCCAAGTGAAGGATTCACGACCCACCGAGGATGGCGCCGCCATTCGGCGGCGGCGGTTCTGCCCGGCCTGCGGGTCGCGTTGGACCACCTTCGAGAGGGTTCATCTTCGCGAACTCACCGTGGTGAAGACCAACGGCCATAAAGAGTCGTTTGATCGCGATAAGCTCGCTCGTTCTATCCGTATCGCCGTGCGGAAGCGGCCGGTGGAAGAGGAAAAGGTCGAACGCATCGTTAATTCCATTCAACGCCGCCTAGAAACCATGGGCGAAAACGAAATTCCCTCCCCCCATATTGGCGAGTTGGTGATGGAGGCGTTGGCCAGTGTCGATCAGGTGGCCTATGTGCGGTTCGCATCGGTTTACCGCAACTTCCGAGAGGCCAAGGACTTCGAGGATTTCGTGGGTAAGCTCAGTGGCGACCCCGACTGACGCAATCGATCAGCGCTTTATGATGGCGGCGCTGGCGCTAGCGCGCCGGGGGCTCGGCCGCGTTTGGCCCAATCCGGCGGTCGGCTGCATTATCGTGAGTGCGGGTGGTGACGTGGTGGGCCGCGGTTGGACCCAACCAGGTGGCCGCCCCCATGCTGAGACCGAGGCCCTGGCCCGTGCCGGCGATCTGGCAAAAGGGGCGACGGCTTATGTTTCATTGGAACCGTGCAGCCACACCGGCAAGACCGGCCCCTGCACCGAGGCGCTGATCGGGGCCGGAATCAAGCGCGTCGTGGCAGCGTGCGAAGATCCATATCCGCGCGTCGCCGGCAAAGGCTTTGAGCAACTCAAGCGTGCCGGTGTCGATGTGCGCGTCGGCGTCGGCCATGCCGATGCCGAACGATTGAATGCCGGATTTATCAAACGGGTCATGGTCAACCGTCCGCTGGTCACAGTCAAACTGGCGACCAGCCTCGATGGTAAGGTGGCGACTCACAATGGTGAAAGCCAATGGATTACTGGTGAAACGGCGCGCGCCTGGGGCCACGCGCTCCGGGCCAGTCACGATGCACTGATTACCGGTTCGTCAACGGTGCGCAGTGATGATCCTGATTTGACCTGTCGCTTGCCGGGTATGGAAGAATTTTCGCCGGTACGCGTGGTCATGGATAGCCGTTTGACCACGTCTTTAACGGCGCGCGTTGCGGCGACAGCGGGTGAACGCCCGACCTGGCTGGTCACCTGTGAGGGGGCGGCGAAAGACCGCCGTGAAGCGTTTGCCGGTTGCGGCATGGAGGTCATCACCGTTGCCCCGGACGATGGCGGCCGCCCGGACGTGGCGGCAACGCTCGGCGAACTTGCCAAGCGCGGCATTACCCGGGTCTTGGTCGAGGGGGGGCCACAAATCTTGGCGACGTTTTTCCGCGCGGGCCTGGTTGATCGCTTGGCGTGGTTTCGTGCCCCTGATGTGATTGGCGGTGACGGTTTGCCTGCGATCCAAGGTTTTGGGGTTGACCATCTGGCCGACAAAATATCTTTTAAGCGGGTGCGCACGATTCCAGCCGGGCGCGACGTGTTGGAAATTTTTGAGCGTGCAGGCGCGCGTGAAAATAAGGGCGGAGAGGGGTAAGGCGTGTTCACCGGCATCATCACCGATATCGGCACCGTGCGGAAAGTGACCCCTGGACCGGATACGCGTCTTGAGATCGCTTGTGCCTATGATGCCGATAGCATCGATTTGGGCGCTTCAATTGCCTGTTCGGGGCCATGTATGACGGTTGTTGAAAAAGGCCGTGATGATAACGACTGCTGGTTCGCGGTCGATGCCTCACCTGAAACTCTTAAGCGCACGACTGTTGGGACCTGGACGGAAGGCACGCGCATCAATCTTGAGCGGGCTCTGAAGGTCGGCGACGAATTGGGCGGGCATATGGTCTCGGGTCATGTGGACGGCCTCGCTGAAATTATCGTCCGCGATAATGTCGGCGGCGACGGGGGAAGCGTGTGCTTCACCATTCGTGTGCCGGGCACCCTTGCGCGCTTTATTGCCGAGAAGGGCTCGGTGTCGCTAGAGGGGGTGTCGCTTACGGTCAATGACGTTGAGGGGAATGACTTCACTGTCAACGTCATTCCCCATACGCTGGCTCATACCACCCTTGGTGATTGGCGGGTGGGCAGCCGTCTCAATCTGGAGGTGGATCAGATGGCCCGCTATGTGGCGCGCCTGGGTACTGGTTGAGCTATCTGGACCTATAATCTATAGAGGCAAGCTAGGCCTTTCGAGTTGCGGCCAAGAGCGCTATGTTTGGCGCGCCCGGGGGTATGTGGTCCATTCGGGCCTAAGCCGAATATCTGAGTGGAAATGAAGAGATGCGCGATAAGCCCCACATCATGATCATCGATGCACCCTATTATGCAGACGTTTCGGCGGAGCTGGTTAAGGGGGCGACCCAAGCGCTCGATGCCGCCGGAGCGAGCTATGAATGTCATGAAGTGCCGGGTGCGTTTGAGATTCCAGGGGCCATCGGGCTGGCGATGTCGGCCAAGAACAAAGACGGCGAGGTGCGGTTTGATGGTTTCATTGCGTTGGGCTGCGTCATTCGGGGTGAAACTTCCCATTACGATTACGTTTGCGGTGAATCCGCACGGGGATTGATGGACCTTGCGGTGCGTGAAAAAGCCTGCATCGGCTACGGCATTCTGACTGTCGAAAATAAAGATCAAGCCCTTGCCCGTGCTGGCGGCAAGAAGAGCGTGAAGGGCAAGGATGCAGCTGAGGCTTGCCTGGCGATGATCGCGCTCAAGCATGAGTTTGGCGGCTGAAGGTTATGATCCATAGATGACACATTCATGACTGACCATTCAGACCAAGGCCCGGCCCCTCAAATGTCTATGAACCGCCGCTCTAGCGCCCGTTTGGCTGCTGTGCAGGCGCTCTATCAGATGGAACTAGGGGGTTCCACGGTAGAAGATGTCATTTCCCAATTTGTCGGTATGACACCGGCACCACCGGGCCCCGATGCCGAAGATGCAGAATTGGCTAATCTGCCGGAACCGGACCCTTCGCTGTTTGGGTCCATAGTGCGCGGTGTTCAAGTGCACAGGGTGCGCCTGCACGAAATGATTAGCGGTGCTTTGACCACTGATTGGACGGTTGAGCGGTTACAGATTTTGGTGCGCCTGATTTTGGAAGCGGGCGTTTATGAGTTGACCGAGCGTGCCGATGTGCCGCCGCGGGTTGCAATCAATGAATATGTCAATCTCGCCCATGCCTTTTTCGATGGCGCGGAGCCTGGATTGATCAATGGCGTGCTTGATGCCGTCGCCAAATCTTACCGCGCCGACGACATGGCAAAGGCGCGCGGCTGAGACGCACGTTACATGGATGAGTTTGGCCTGATTGCCCGTTACTTTGCCCCCATCGCCGCCGCCGAACCGGGGGCTCTTGGGCTCAGTGACGATGCGGCCGTTCTTGACCTTAGTCCGGGTGCGCGTCTGGTCTGCACGAAGGACGCCTTGGTGGCCGGGGTGCATTTCCTAGATAGCGATCCACCAGCCGACATCGCCCGCAAATTGATGCGGGTTAACTTGTCGGATCTGGCCGCTATGGGGGCACGGCCGCGCGGGGTGCTGCTGGCTGCTGTTTTACCTCGCAGCACGACAGATGAATGGCTCGGGCAATTTGCTCAAGGCTTAGCCGAGGATGCGCTGACTTTCAGCGCGCCGTTGGTGGGCGGTGACACGGTGGCGACCGATGGGCCGTTGGTCTTGACCCTGACCGCGCTGGGTGAGGTGGGGGCAACAGGGGTGCTCACCCGTTCAGGGGCTCAAGAGGGCGATGATATCTATGTTTCTGGCACGATCGGCGACGGTATGCTTGGTTTGCGCGCCTCGACCGGGTTGTTGGGCGGTCTCAGTACCGCGGCGCGCGATCGTTTTATCACGCGCTATCGGGTGCCGGAACCACGCCTGGGCCTGGGCCAAAAATTAATAGGGTTGGCGACGGCCTGCATCGACGTTTCCGATGGGCTCGTCGCTGATCTTGGGCATATTTGTGAAAATTCCAAAGTTTCAGCGCGTATTACCGCAGCGTCAGTGCCGGTTTCTTCCCCAGCACGTACCGCACTGGCCAGTGATCCTGGCTTGTTCGCTGCCTTGCTGAGTGGGGGGGACGACTATGAACTGCTTTTTACGGCTCCGCCCTCCCTGCGTGACGCCATAGCGAGGGTAGGGGTTGAGGCGGGAGTCACCGTGGCACGTATTGGGGCCATCGGGGCAGGGGTGGGGGTTGAGATCAGTGATGCCGAGGCCCTCGGCATTGACCTTAAAACTGCGGGTTTTAAGCATTTCAAGGATTAATCATTGGGGGTAATGGGCTGATGCATGGCACCTATTCGTGTAATGCAGTTGTTACTTCCCCCAGCCTCAGTTAACAGTGAAAATTCGGCTATATCATCCGAGGTAATTCCATGATTGCCATGCAATATACCATCCGGCTCGCCGGTGATTACAATATCGACCTGGTGCGAGAACGTGTGGCACGGCGCAAGCCCTTATTCGACGGCCTCGAAGGGTTGCTGCATAAATCCTACCTATTCAATCCGACCGAAGCCATATATGCCCCATTTCATGTCTGGCAGTGCGATGATGCCGCCCGGGATTTCCTGACCGGCGATTTATTTCGGGATCTTGTCAAAACTTATGGGCGACCACGGGTGCGATGTTGGGGCGTCTTAGCTTATGGCGGCAATCCTGAGGCGGGGAATCCCCTTATGGCAATGAAGGAAATCGATACCATCGCCGCCGAGGACCATCTGCCAGATTTCACCAGTTTGGAGCGTGAACGGCATCTCCGGGCGCTGGAAATGCCCGGGCTCTGTTTTCATCTGATTGGCCTTGACCCCGACCGCTGGGAATTGATGCGCTACAGCGCCTGGTCAGATCCCGCCTTGGCCCAAAATTCCGATGCAGATGCGGTCGAAACATTCGATATTCTGCAGTGTTGCGAAACAGTTACTGCGACCTGATCGGCCCAATAGCCCCTAAACCCTTTTATTTTCGCTATTTTTTCCCCTTCATTTACCTAAACTTCAGATTGCTCTGCTATTTCTCAGGTCACTTGGACTGGCTGGAGAACTGCCAGGTTGCGTCCCCGTTTGGCCACTATATTTGTCTTTCTGGCTGTGCTTCTCGCGGCACCTGTTAGTGCGCGTGCAGCTGAAGGCGGCAACGTTATGTCCAATCTGCCTGCTTGGCTTGGAGGTGATAAGCCTGAGTTTTTTCGCTTGCCGCCCTTCAATGTGCCGATGATTCGTTCGACCGGGGTTACCGGTCAGGTCGCTCTTCTTGTTACCTTGGAAACGCGTGGGATTTCCAACAAGGCAACGATTATCGAGAAGCGTAGGGAGATCCAAAGTGCTTTCCTGCGCGATTTGTATGGTGTCGCCGCGATGAACAACCGCTCCGGGCGGCCAGTAAACCTCAATACGGTCAAGGTACGTCTTCAGCAAGTTTCAGATCGCGTTTTGGGCGCGGGTGTGGTCAGGGATATCCTGGTCACAAATGCCTATACCCGGCGTTTTAACTAGCTCTTTCAAAAGGGCTAAAGCCCGTGCCGTAATTTGCGCCGTGGAAATGGTCGGAAAATCTCCTATGGTGCGGCCATGACCGGTCTAGTTAGACGTAACGTTCTTTTGCTTGCCCTTTGCCAAGCCTTGTTCATGACCGGGGCATCAATCGTCATTACTGTGACCGCGTTGGCGGGATCACTGTGTGCACCGGTGCCGGGCCTTGCGACCTTGCCCTTGGCTTTGCAATTCGTCGCCACAATGGTGACCACGATTCCGGCGTCCTTCATCATGCGCCGTTTTGGACGCCGGACGGGCTTTATTGTCGGCGCCTTAGTGGGCAGCCTTGGTGGCGTCATTAACGTCGTCGCGTTGATGCATAATCATTTCATTTTATTCAGCATCGGTTCGGCACTGATCGGCGTGCAGGCCGGCTTTGCCATTTATTACCGCTTCGCTGCCGCTGATAGTGCCGATGAAGATAGTCGCCCACGTGCCATATCATTGGTCATGGCGGGCGGTGTCATTGCAGCCTTTACGGGGCCTAATCTGGCTCGTGGGACCATCGATTTGATCCCGATGGCCAGTTATGCCGGCGCTTTTGCGGCGTTGGCGGTCCTACAGGTGATGGCGATTGTGTTATTGGCTTTTGTCAAAATCCCGCGTTTGACCGTGGAAGAACGCAAGGATCAGGGGCGCCCCTTGATCGCAATCATAAGCCAGCCCAAAGCAGTCATTGCGATATTGTCCGCAGTATCTGGCTACAGCGCCATGACCTTAGTGATGACTTCGACGCCCTTGGCCGTGGTTGGGCATAATCTGCAATTTGCCGATGCTGCTTTTATTATTCAATGGCATGTGTTTGCCATGTTCGCGCCTTCCTTTGTGACCGGTACTATCATTAAGCGGATTGGCGTTGTGCCGGTCATTGCGGTTGGTGCGGTTTCTCTTTTGGCCTGTATTGTGATCAACCTCCAGGGTGTGGGTATGGTGCATTTCATCTCTGCCCTGATCTTGCTGGGTATCGGCTGGAACTTCATGTTTGTGGGCGGCACGACGCTGTTGACGTCGGTCATCGCCAAGCCTGAACAAGCAAAGGTCCAGGGCTTGAATGATTTCCTGGTATTTGCTTTCGTCGCCGCGGCGACGCTGTCATCAGGGGCGGTCTATCAGGCCCTTGGTTGGCAGGCCGTCAACTTGAGCGCCGTGCCAGGGGTGGCAATCGCCCTGATGGCAGCCCTGTGGCTGGCGCTAAGGCGCCCCTTGAAACCTGTCTGAATACGGTTTTTTATCCCCATGAATGCCCGGTAGCATCATGGAATCGTTTAACTGTTGGCTTGCACGCTGGCCGGAGTTCTGGCATCTTCCGCCCACTTTTCCGGGGTCGCCCCGGTTCCCGTCCCGTTCCAGGTGGTATTCGGCGGGGCTAGGCGTCTCCAAGTATTCTCATGATAATCCCGAACACTGTTAAGGGGGAAACCAGATGACAAGCGCTTACTGGGTGGTATTCGGCGGCGGGCTGCTGGCGATTTTATATGGCATTTACGCATCTCGCTCGGTCTTGGCGGCTGACGCAGGAAATGAGCGGATGCAGGAAATTGCCGGTGCCGTGCAAGAAGGGGCGAATGCCTTTCTCAATCGTCAATACCGCGCCATCGCCGTGGTTGGCATCGTTATCGGGGCGCTTCTGTGGTGGAAACTCGGGGGCTACGTGGCCATCGGTTATGCCATCGGCGCTGTTTTGTCTGGTCTTGCTGGATATATCGGCATGAACGTTTCGGTGCGCGCCAATGTGCGCACTGCCGAGGCCGCGCGTCGGGGGCTTGCCGCTGCATTAGGTATCGCCTTCAAGGCGGGCGCTGTAACCGGCATGCTGGTGGTCGGCCTCGGTCTGTTGGGTGTCGCTGGTTATTACTGGTTCCTTCAGCAAAGTGGCATTCCGCTCCGCGCCATCCTTGAAGCGCTGGTTGCACTGTCTTTCGGCGCATCGTTGATTTCCATCTTTGCGCGCTTAGGGGGCGGTATTTTCACCAAGGGTGCCGATGTCGGTGCCGACCTTGTCGGTAAGATTGAAGCAGGCATTCCTGAAGACGACCCGCGCAACCCAGCGGTTATCGCCGACAACGTGGGCGATAACGTGGGTGACTGCGCGGGCATGGCTGCCGACCTATTCGAGACCTATGCGGTGACCATCGTCGCAACGATGTTGTTGGCGGCGATTTTCTTCACGGGTGCAGCACAGTCAAATTTGATGATGTTGCCGCTACTGATCGGCGCGGTATGTATTCTTGGGTCCATTCTTGGCACCTTCTTCGTGCGGCTTGGAGCCAGCAACAACATCATGGGCGCTCTTTATAAGGGTTTTATCAGCACTTCCATATTCTCGGCTGCAGGCATCGGCGTCATCATCTGGAAGTTCATTGGCTTCGGTACGGCTTTCACGATCAGTGCCGGGGGCATGGCCAAGACGTTCACCGGCATGAGCCTGTTTTGGGCGGCTATGGTTGGCTTGGGCGTCACCGGGCTTTTGATCTGGATTACTGAATATTACACCGGCACCGACCATCGTCCGGTTAGGTCGGTAGCCCAGGCGTCGACGACGGGGCATGGGACCAACATCATCCAGGGTCTCGCCATTTCCATGGAAGCCTGTGCGCTACCCGCGCTGGTGATCTGTGGCGGTATCGTGCTCAGCTATCTGACTGCGGGCTTGTTTGGTATTGCCATTGCCGTGACGGCAATGCTGGCCCTGGCGGGCATGGTTGTGGCGCTCGATGCTTATGGCCCTGTCACCGATAACGCTGGGGGCATCGCCGAAATGGCTGATCTGCCAGCCGATGTGCGTAAGACAACCGACGCACTGGACGCGGTTGGTAATACGACCAAGGCGGTGACCAAGGGCTATGCCATCGGCTCTGCCGGTTTAGCGGCGCTCGTGTTGTTTGGTGCCTATGTGGAAGATCTGAGCCATTAT
>JBLHLO010000039.1:0-11405 GCA_047621105.1 Alphaproteobacteria bacterium | reverse complement strand
TTTCTCCATCGGCATCAGCTGCCAGCTGACGCGGCCGTCGGCCAGGGACTCAAGCTCAATGTCAGCGCCGCGCAAGACCACACTGCTGACCACGACCTTGCCCGACAACAGCGGCCAGAAAGCGATACGTACATCGAGCGCATCGAGACGCGCCATATGAGACGCATGGGCGCCATCCAGATTGGCAAACTTTACCTTGGTCGCCGATAGTTTAGGTGCGGGCAGCAGCGCCACATCGATGGCCCCGTCAATCGTAAGCTTTCGGCCCGTGGCCTTCCGCACTTCAGTCGCAATCTCGGCCCGGTAGGCATTCCAATCAATAAAGCTGGGCGCGACCAGGGCAGCGAGCAAGAGAGCGGCAACAATGCCGGAGATGCCAATAATAAGTTTTTTCACGGAATGGGCCTGTCTTTCATAATTGTTGCTTTTCTACGCATATCCGTCATTTCCATTGCCTGACCCGTCACCCAGCAACTGTGAAACAGTGCCAAGCCTTGCGGCCGCTTGGAATATTTGCGTTAATTTAATCTACAAAATGTGGCGGCATGATGATAGCGCTGCGCCGGGTCAAACCGTCACATTTATGTCATTGGCAGGTCATGAGGGCCTTATTGTGAGTTTTTATCATGGGCGATGTCGTCAACCTGAACAAATTTCGTAAAGCCCTCACCCGCAAGGCAGAAGAAGAAGCGGCGGAGGTCAATCGTGTCCGCTTCGGGCGCCGACGCCATGAAAAAGCGACCGAGCGCGCCACCCTCGAAAAGGAAAAAGCCGACCTCGACGGCAAAAAGCGCGACGAGACCCATGATACGAATGACCCAGGGGCCCCGCCCGAAAAACCGGCCCCCAAATCCCCCTAACGACACTGAACCGGCGGCACCTTTATGCGGCGCCGTATCCGCCGCCGCCCGGGGTTTCGATCACCAAAACGTCGCCCACCCCCATATCGACCGCCCCGGTCGAACCAATGTCGAGCGCCGTGCCGTCGGCACGCACGACCCGGTTGATCCCGGCAGCGCCTGCCCCGCCTCCCTCGATTCCGAACGGCTGGGTTACGCGACGGCCCGACAGCACCGCCGCCATCATCGGCTTCAGAAAACGCAGGCGGCGGATCACCCCATCGCCGCCCCGCCATCGCCCCGCGCCCCCCGAACCCCGGCGCAAGGCGAATACCTCGAGTAGTACCGGGTAGCGCCACTCCAACACTTCGGGATCGGTCAGACGGGAATTGGTCATGTGAGTATGGACCGCGCTTTGGCCATGGAATCCCGGCCCGGCCCCGGCGCCACCGCAGAGCGTTTCGTAATATTGGGTCTGCTCATTGCCAAAGGTGACATTGTTCATAGTGCCTTGGCTGGCCGCCAACCTACCGGCGGCGGCCAGTAACGCGTCGACGATCACCTGGGAGGTTTCAACATTGCCCGCCACCACCGCCGCCGGCGGATGAGGATCGATCAATGATCCTTCAGGCACGATCAGGCTCAACGGCCGCAGGCAACCATCGTTCAGCGGGATGGGCGCGGCGACCTGGGCCCGGAACGCGTAGAGGACGGCGGCACGGACCACCGCGCCCGGCGCATTGAAATTGGTCAGGGACGGCCCCGAGGTGCCGGTAAAATCAATCACCGCCGCGCGCTGGGGCCGATCCACCCGGATAGCGACGCAAATCCGCCCCCCCTCATCGGTCGGCGCCTCGTAGGCGCCATCGGCCAAGCGGTCGATAACCCGGCGCACCGCTTCTTCGGCATTATCCTGGACATGCCCCATATAGGACCGGACCACGTCGAGGCCATACACCCCGACCATACGGGAAAGTTCTTGGGCACCACGCGCACAGGCCGCCACCTGGGCCCGGAGGTCGGCGACGTTCTGATCAAGATTGCGGGCAGGCGTGGGCCCGGCGGCAAGCTGGGCCCGCAAGCTTGCCTCCAGTAAACGCCCGTCCCGAACCAGCAGTTCGCCGGAAAAAACCACGCCCTCTTCATCAATGTGGCGCGAGGCCGGCGGCATCGATCCCGGGTGGGTACCGCCGACATCGGCATGATGCCCGCGGGCGGCGACGAAGAACAGCGGCGCCGCCCGCCCTTCTCCAAGCCCCAGATCGGCAGCGAACACGGGACGGATAACCGTGATGTCCGGCAGGTGAGTCCCGCCATCATAAGGGGCATTATGGAGGTAAACATCGCCCGGCTGCATGCCCTCCCCCGGCCCCCCAGTAGTCCTCTCTGTTAGGCTAAAGTCATACTTTAGCCCTATGGCAGAACCTTCCATATGCCCTTTATTACTGCGGGCTTCATGAGTTGAAACACTACCAGCCCTACGATGTATAACGGCCCGTACGGCCTCTCCCATGGAACCCAAATGAACCGGCACATGAGGGGCATTGGCGATCAAGCCACCGACGCCATCAAACAGCGCGCAGGAGAAATCAAGCCGCTCTTTTATGTTGATCGATTGGGCCGTATTGGCGAGCGCCACCCCCATCTCTTCAGCAATCGCCATGAATAGATTATTGAACACTTCGAGCATGACCGGGTCCGCCCGTGTGCCGATCGCCGAGGGCCGGGTTTGGGGTGTCACCCGGCACAGCACCAGATGTCCCTCACCGCGCACCTCAGCCCGCCAACCGGGCTCGACAACGGTCGTCGCCCCGTCCTCAACGATGATGGCCGGACCGTCAACTATCGCCCCCGGCCCCAACCGGGCACGGGCATGAACCATGACGTCTTGATCCTCGCCCCCTACCCTCATACGGGTCGAGCCGAGCGGCGGCGGATCTGCCGACGCACCGTGAGGATCACCCGTTACCGTCATGTCGGCGAGCCCTGTCACACCCGTCGCTTCAACGCGCACCGCCTCAATCACCAGGGGGGACGCATCCATAGTGAACCCGAAGCGGGCTTGGTGCGCCTCGGCAAAGGCGCGGGCGACGGTGCGCGCATTGCCCGGCGCGACGTCGAGGCCTGTATTGGTCCCGCCATAGCGCAGCCTGAGGCGCCGGGTGCAGCCGATGACATCAAGAGGGACGCCCTGATCGGTCAATGCCGCTATTGCCTCTTCGGCCAGGGTATCGAGACAGGCATCAGCTAGGATCAGCGCTTCATCATCCAGCTCACGCTCAATCGCCGCCTCCTTAAGCGCGATCATATCGGCAAGCCCCATCCCAAGCGCCGACAGCACGCCGCCTAACGGATGAATAAACACCTCGGTCATGCCGAGGGCATCGGCCACCCGCGCCGCATGTTGGCCACCCGCGCCGCCAAACGACACCAAGGCATGGGTTGTCACATCGTGGCCGCGGGCAATCGAAATCTTTTTAATCGCCGCCGCCATGTTATCGACGGCAATCTTGAGAAACCCTTCCGCGGCGTCTTCCACCGTCATCGGGGTGCCGGTCTCCGCTGCGGCTACTACGGCCAACGCGTTAAGCGCCCTATGGGCAGCGTGCGCATCGAGCGGCTGGTCGCCCTTCGGCCCAAACACCGCCGGGAAGTGACCCGGCAAGATACGGCCGAGCACCAGATTGGCATCGGTTACCGTGGCCGGTCCGCCCTTGCGGTAGCAGGCCGGACCGGGGTCCGCCCCAGCCGAGGCCGGCCCAACCTGGAAACGCCCATCAGCAAAACGAAGGACCGAGCCCCCGCCCGCCGCCACCGTATGAATGCGCATCATTGGACTGCGCAAGCGGACACCGCCGATTTCAGTCTCGAACGACCGTTCAAAACCACCATCTCCTAAGGTGCCGTCGTAATGAGCGACATCGGTCGACGTGCCGCCCATATCAAAGGTGATCAGCCGCTGATAGCCCGCGGCCGCGGCCGTTTTAACCGCACCAACAATCCCCCCCGCCGGGCCCGACAGGATGGCATCACGGCCCTGGAAGCGCCTGGCCTCGGTCAAGCCACCGTTGGACTGCATAAACATCAGGGGCACCGGCCCGAGCGCGCACGCCACCCGGTCCACATAAGACCGCAGCACCGGCGACAAATAGGCATCGGCTACCGTGGTATCGCCGCGCGGCACCAGACGCATCAGCGGGCTGACCTCATGAGAGATAGAGACCTGGGTGAACCCCAGTTCACGGGCGATCAAACCCACCCGACGTTCGAAATCTGGATATCGCCAGGCATGCATGAACACGATAGCCGCGGCGCGAAAACCATCCTGATAGGCGGCCTCAAGTCCGGCCCGGGCTTCGGCCTCATCAAAGGGCTCAACCACCTCACCGCTAGCGGTAACGCGACCCGGCACTTCGACAACCCGGGCGTGCAGCATATCCGGCAGGTGGATATCGAGGGCAAACAGATCAGGGCGGGCTTGGGTGCCGATCCGCAATACATCACCCAACCCTTTGGTGGTGACCAGCACGGTCTTCTCGCCCTGCCGCTCGAGCAGCGCATTGGTGGCAACGGTGGTGCCCATCTTGACCACATCGATACGACCGGTGGGGATCGGCTCATCGGCGCCAAGGTCGAGCGCGCGGCGGATACCTTCAATGGCCGCATCGTCATAAAAAGCAGGATTTTCCGACAAAAGCTTCGCGGTCTTAAGCGCCCCGGACGGGGCGCGGGCAATCACGTCGGTAAACGTGCCACCGCGATCAATCCAAAATTGCCATTGAGATTGGCCAGTCATGAAAGGGGGGCCTTCAGGTTCCGTGGACCGAAGGATGGAACAGATCCTCGACCGCAAGACGCCGGTCGATCATGCCCTGATCGAAAGCGTAATTGATAAAACAGTCGAGGTTTGCGCGGTTCGCCGCAAGGCCTGCGGTCCACAGCGATTCGGGGAACGCTTTGGCTTCTTCCTCTTTGGTGTATTTGGCCCACGCAAGCTGGGTCCAATTGGGATCATTGAGATATTGTGCAGCAATATCCATGGCGTCATGGAAAGCCGTCATCATCTGCATCGGCAATTCAGGATTAGTTTCGACTGAACGCTCATTAAGGGCGACGACATGCATGATCGGCCAATAGCCGTGTTTGGCGACATACTTGGCTTCTTCGCCGCGCGGATCGGCATAAAGACGGCGAATACGCCCTCCCAACCCCGGCTTCTTCGGGATCGGCGTGCGCGAAAAGAACAAGGCGTCTATCTCCCCCTCGGCCAACAAGGATGCAAGGTCCGATCCTTCGGGCAATTGCGCAATGTCGAAGGCGTCATCGTATTTCACCTGCACCGTATCGACATTACGCAACCGCCATTTGATCGACCGCAAATCAACCCCATGATCGAGCGCAATATCCCCCTTGGCCAGCACCGCGAGCGTGGTCTGGAACGATTGCAGACCAACCGTCTTCCCGGCGAGGTCCTGGGGGGTGGTGATATCCGAATCCATATGGACGAACATTTGCCCCTGACTGAACAAACGCCTGGGGAAAACCGGGATCGCGGTGAATGGCTGCCCCTGCGCCTTAGCCGTCACATAGGATGAAAGCGACGTTTCCGCGGCGTCAAATTCCGCATCTTTCAACATGCGTCGATGGCGGTGCCCGCCGTCGCGCAACAGCGCCTCTTGACCCAGTTGCAGCACTTTCAGATCAAGCGCCGCCGGCAGGTTCACCGTCCCATCAAAGAACGGCATATGGCGGTCATAGCGGTCAAGGGCGAGGGTTGTCATAATGTGGGGTCCCTTTCTGAGCGTGTAACTTGCTTCTGGCTATCCGGCCCCGGCCCGAACCAGGCCCGGAGCAGATCGCCATTCTGACACGTACATCTATGCCCGGCCCCAGCGCCCGCGTCAAAACCCGCCTGACGGCCATAGCCGCCCCTTTCGCCCTAGGGGCCACAAAAGCTAGGAAAGAGTCTGGAAGAGACCCTGGAAAATCACCGCCATTGGGCGTTTAATGATCTTAATTTAATGATCTTAATAAGACAGGCACCCTGAGCGCCCGCACGAATTAGTCACCGTGAACACAATAGTTTCTATGAATCAGAAACAGGGAGAAGCGGATATGACTCGGAAATTTCTTTCAGCGCCTATTTTTGCAACCGTCCTTCTAATACCGGCCGTCGCTTTTGCCGGTTCAGCATATAATGCCGCAACGAACCAAGTCGCAGCCGCCTCTCCGGAATGGCAACAGCTTATCCAAGCCGCCAAGCGCGAAGGCAAGGTCGATGTCAATTTGGGCGGCCAAATGCCGCGCAAACTCGGCAAAGCGCTGGGGGCGTTCGAGAAAAAATACGGCATCAAGGTCAATTTCAAAACCGGCGGCAGTCGCGAACACCGGGCCCGCTTATACGCCGAAAGAAAAATGGGCCTTTATAACGTCGATGTCTGGATCGGCGGGGCCGGAGGGGCGCTCAGAACGCTTTATCCCAAAAAACTTCTCGTGCCCTTGCCCGGATTATTACTCGACCCCGAAGTCACGGATCGGAGCAAATGGTTCAACGGCAAGCACCATTACACCGATCCCCAGGGGCGTTACATTTTCACTTGGGGCGCATCGCCATCCTATAACGTCAGCTTCAACACCAAGATGGTGAAGGCGGACGAAATCAAATCCTACCAGGATTTGCTCAACCCCAAATGGAAGGGCAAGATCGTTTCCTGGTCGCCGGCAAGGTCGGGGACCGGCGCCAGTTCCATTCCGATGTTCCTCAATCCCAAAATCGGTGAGACATGGTTCCGCCGGTGGGCAATGGAAATGGATGTGACCCTGGTCAAGGATGCGCGCCAGGGGGCCGAATGGGTGGCCTTGGGCCGCTATGCCATCGGCATGTTCGGAATTAGCACCCAGGCCAAGTCGCTTGAAGACCAGGGCTTTCCGATCCAGTCGTTTCTGCCTCATCCGATGGCCGAAGGCGAGGTTCTATCCGCCTCGGCAGCGAATATCTACGTCATCAAGAATGCCCCCCATCCGAATGCCATGAAGCTGTTTTTGAATTGGGCCCTGAGCAAAGAAGCCCAGAGCCTGTTCATCAAGCTTGGCCAGACTTCGGATTCGCTGCGCCGCGACGTGTCCAATGACGTCATCAGCCCGCAATACCGGATCCGTCGGGATCGGGATTACTTCGTCGCCTTCTCCGATCCGTCGTACATATCGAAACAGCGGTCGATCATGAAAAAAATTCGGAAAATCATGAAAAGCGCGCCCCGCAAATAGAAATAAGGGGGGTCTGATCCCCCTGTAGTCCCTAGGCATACCGGGGCACTCAGCTCGACAGGGCCTAGATGGGCCTTAGGCAGGGTCTTTACCCTACAGGTAAGATTGTTTTGCGGTTTGCCAAAATAGATTATATTAGATGCCTAAGTTTTTTGGACGATGGTTACCCGGTCCGGGGGCCGAAATGTCCTTAATGAATGTCCAAGAATTTACTGCAAGGGAGCAAATAATCATGGCTATAACGCTTGACGACATGTCGGCCCGCTACGCTACTGACGAAATGAAAAAGGCTGGCGAGAAAGTGCCGGAGTTCATTGTTTCTGCCGACGGCCACGTAGATGAACCGCCGGGACT
Source organism: Alphaproteobacteria bacterium (assembly GCA_047621105.1). Classification (GTDB taxonomy): domain Bacteria; phylum Pseudomonadota; class Alphaproteobacteria; order SMXQ01; family SMXQ01; genus WHSO01. Next base: position 3,945 of record JBLHLO010000039.1, on the reverse strand, counting down.
GTTCGACGAACTACCGAAGGAAATTCGCGACAATATCAAACGCCCCAAGATCATGCTCGACTCTCGCCCCGGGGGCGGCGTCGATCCGATGATCCGGGTCCAGGACATGCAGCTCGACGGGCTTGCCGCCGAAGTGCTCTATCCGACCTTTACCCTCGGCCTGTTCTCGCAGGAACAGAGGGAGCAGGAAGCCGCCTTTCGGGTCTACAACGACTGGATCGCCGACTTCTGCAAACACTCGCCGAAGAAGTTGTTCGCCGTTCCATGCCTGCCCGCCTATGACATCGACGTAGCGATTAAGGAAATGCACCGTTGCGCCGACCTCGGACTGCTGGGCGGCATGATCTGGCAGGTGCCGCACGCCGACCTACCGCTGACGTCGGATCATTACGAAAAACTGTGGGCCGCCTGCGCCGAACTGGGCCAGCCAATCCACTTCCACATCCTGACCGGCTTTAACTACTTCCGCTTCAAGCGCGAAGGCCTGGAGAAGGTGCGCGGTTCGGTCAACACCAAAACCGCCGAGATCGTCACCACCGCCTATGACTTGGTGTGGTCGGGGGTGTTCGAGCGCCATCCCAAGCTCAGGGCTGTGATCGTAGAAGGCGAGATCGGTTGGGCACCGTTCATCATCCAGCAATGGGATTACTATTACCGACGCAATACCAAGCCCGGGCATCCCAACACTGATTTTGCGATCAATCGGCTGCCCAGTGAAATCTTCAACGAGCACATTTGGCTTACCTTCATGGACGACCAGGCCGGTGGCCAGGCGCTCAAATACTGGGGGGACCAGCGCTGCATGTGGTCAAGCGATTATCCCCATCCCAATATGACTTGGCCAAATTCGCGCGCCTTCATCGCCCGCCAGATCGGTGATCTGGACCCGGAGAAGCAAAAGCGGGTGCTGAGCCAGAACGTCATCGACCTCTATGGCCTCAAGCTGTAGACAGTCTTTAGACACAGTGATGAAAGGCCGGGCATCTGCCCGGCCTTTTTCTTTGTCTGCATTACCCCTTACAATCAAATGCAAAGGGCCCTCAAGCCGGCCCACGATATGACACGTGACATCACGAATGGGTAGCCCTGCGCCATGACCTGGCCAAATTCACGCGCCTTTCTTGGCAAGCAGATTGGCGACTTGGATCCAGCACGTCAGAAGCGCGTACTCAGTCAGAACGTCATCGATCTTTACAAACTGCCTTTCTGACCTACCAGCCGAACACCGCGTCCATTCCCTCGTTGGATAAGAATATACGGCGGGATGAATGTCCGATGCCCGGCACGACGGAAAGGCGATGACGGTGCGGTGTGTGGAACCGGTCCATGTAACGCATGTAGTTGCGTGCCCGCGCCAACCGGTGTGGCCCCTGCGCACGCGCCGCACAACGACGATCGAGACTGCGTGCATCGGAATATTTGTCCTCACCGCCAAGAAGATAGAGAACCTCACGCTGACGATAACGCGCCGCCATTTCTGCCACTGGTGCACGACTCATATAATTATTGCGGCCTTCGATCCCGTATTTATAAACGTTGACGGGGCAGCTTGGCCCGCCCAATTGGCGCGCGAAACCGTCGCCGTCGGGGCGATGGTCGTCGAAATACATATAGGAGGACGGATTCGCAACGATGTAACGAACGCGGTACCTCACATGACCTTCTTCAATGCTGTTACCAACGGCATACCGCTGTACGAACTGTCCACCGGCCGAATGGCCGATAACCACAAGATGTGAAAGAGCAGGAAAAAAGTGCCGATCCCGCAAACGTGCGCGCAGCTGATCGATGACGGCAAAGGCGCTGATACGGCGTCCACCTCGTCGCGCGGATTCCTCACCTTGCTTCCAATGGCTGTTACGCTCCCAGTAAAGCTCGCCTGCAGCCCTTTCATTGATATCACTAAGCACAGTGAAATGGGGGGCGATGACCAGGGTTTGCCCCACCTTGCCCGCGCGTTCGGTGGCGCGCATCATGCGCTTGAAATAGCTGCGCGCGGTGCGCCCACTGCCGTGAATGACGATGACGGCGCGGCGTAAGCCTGCGCCCGGCGCAGCAAGCGTATGACTTGTAAATGCAGGCATGGACATGCCATCAGCCAGGGGAATCAATGCCCGACATCCATTCCCGCTGCGGCAAGAGGCACTGCGCGCTTCGGGCACAAGAAATGTGCTCATGGCACCAATCAACCCCAGCCAAAGGGTTATGGCGATCCGTGTCATGGCACGCCGTTTACGCGCGGCTACCGAAATACTTTCTGTAAAATTTCGGTGGTGCGCTTTGCCGGGTTACTGCGAATCGCAGCTTCTTCCCGGCCAAGATAAAGAAAAATTCCGTCAACCGCCTTGCCCAGAACGTAATTCGTAAGGTCCGCCTTGGCATCGGGCACAAACGGTAGCGACCGGTATTGTCCCATCATCTTATCGTAAGTCTGGATAGCCCCAACCTTACCCAATTCGTCATTCACCACGGGGGCCATTTCCTTGATCAACGGCGACGACATCTTGCCGCGAAAATACTGGGTCGCGGCATCCTTCGGCCCATTGAAGATCTTGCGCACATCATCCATCGTCATCTGGCTGATCGCATTTATGAACAATGTTTTGGCACGGGGCGTCGCCGATTCCGCCGCGCGGTTGAGGCGCAGCTCAAGATCACCGGCCAATGACCCCATCCCTACCGCGCTAAGGGCTTTTTGCACTTTTGCCAGCGTGGGCGGCAAGGGAATGTGAATATCGGGGCTTTTGTTAAAGCCATCGGCCTGCCCCAGGGTTGAGACGACCCGTTCGGTGCCCAGTTTCAGGGCCTCGATCAGGCCCTTGGAAATGTCGAGATCGCTGAGCGCTCCAGGGCTCAATGCGCCGGGCTTTGCCCCGCCGACACCGAGGTTATTGAGCAAATCACTGCCCTTATCGAGCCAGTTGCCTTGTGCCCGAACATCGGGGGCGGCCCCCAGAAACGTGAGACAAATGCCTATTACCAGAAATGGCTTCATAGCAGTGCTTACTCCTCTTCCGATGGCCCGGGGCCCAATCATACCGACCCTCTTGGGCTTGAATGTATACCTGAACGGCAATCTAGAGGGCGGCGCCCCTCGCCCAAATTCCTCGCCTGACCTCTACCTTAATATATAGTAGAAAAGAATATATTATTATCTAGCTGTTGGAGCGATATCTACTATCAATCCACACATATCCTCTGATTGATTTAAGGTACTCTAATGAAGTGACAAAATCGCGCCTCTCCATATTTGTGATTTTTGCCGGGGTCCTGCTTCTCGTGGGGACTTGGACCTACTTCTTTTTCCATTCAACGCAAGAAGAACGGCGGATCGCGCAAGCCAGCGAACTGCAGTCCAAGCGGCTCTCCGCCTACTTCAAGCAACATGTTGAGGGGATATTCCGGTACGCCGATGATTACACCAAGGCCGCGCGCAGGGAATATGTTAGTCACAACCTGTCCCTAGCTTCAGTGGAACGTTTCATAGAACTGTTCCCCAATGACCCACGGGTCGTTTCCCATATCGCCATTATTAATCGTGACGGAAACCCCATATTCAATTCCGGTGCAGCCCTCCGTCCAGGCGTCAGCATAAGAGACAGGGGTTATTTCAAGTTTCAACGCGATACGCCGGGCGACGTCCTATATGTTTCCTTGACCCAACGCGGTCGCAACAGCGGCAAGTTTATATTGCGCATGGTGCGAAAGATCACGCAGCCTGATGGATCTTTTGGCGGCGTCATATTTGCGGCGATTGAGGCGAAGCAGATTGTCGAATTTTTCGACACACTTGTTCTTGGAATGTCGAGTTCCGCCACCCTGGTTGGCGCCGATAAGATCGTACGCGCACGTATCACCAATGGCGCATTCCAATACGCCCAGAACATTGCCGTTTCCCAACTCTGGGACCTGTCGAAGACCAGCCCATCAGGCAAGTACACGCAG
>JBLHLO010000038.1:0-11407 GCA_047621105.1 Alphaproteobacteria bacterium | reverse complement strand
CCAGGATCGCCAGACACACTTCCAACGTCGCCTTACCCCAATTGCCGTCGGGGAACACCGAACGCCCGGCGCGAAGCGCGGCCGTCAATTCTCCCAACTCTGCCTCACGCCCTAATGTGTTCGTGCACGGCACTTCCTTGCGGCCCTTTTCCGTGTAGATAAAAAGTCCGTCCGGGGACTGGCGCACAACTCCTTTTTCGCAGGCGACCACAGTCAGACCGAAAAATGGCTGATGCTTTTTTTCTTTATCTCTTCCCTTATGTCCGCCGCGCTCTTCGGCCCCCGCACTCTTGCGCTTGGGATCGGCCGGCCCCTTGATGCGTGGCCGGTCGGCACGGGGAAAGACGCGCCCGCCCGTTTGGACATAACCCGATTCACCAATGCCCCAAGTCAATTCAGTCACGTCAAAATAGCCATATCCGTTGAGCGTCAACGTCGCCGCAGTACCATTTTCGAACTCCAGCAAGGCCGAAAAATGGCCTTCGGTCTTGAAATGTTTATCCGCCCGCCCAGCAACGCCCCGCACGCTTTTGACCATGCCACCGCCGATAAAGCGGACGATATCCACCAAATGCGGCCCTTGCCGGTAAACAATGCCACCGCCTTTGGTCGTGTCCACCTCGGGCGCGAGGCGCGGACGCTGAAGCCAATCGTTAAAATTGGTCGCCTGAATCTGCACGACACGGCCAAGTTTGCCCGATTTAACCACGTCGCGAATGGCGCGGATCGGCGGCTGATAAATTTTTGAATGGCCCTGAACAAAACGCACGCCAGCGTCCGCGCACGCACGAATCATGCGGTCACATTGACGCATATCAAGCGCCATAGGCTTTTCGCAGATCACATGCTTGCCGTGACGCGCGGCAAGAACCGTATGTTCCATATGCAAGGGATTGGGGGTCGAAACCCAAACCGCATCCACATCATCGCGCCGACACAATTCCTCGACACTTTTATAAGCTGGGCGGTCGTACTCGGCGCTGAAAGCTTTGCGGGCATCGGGCCGGTTATCGGCGCCACCCGCGAGTTCATAAGGCGCCTTAGCATGAAAGGCCGGCAACACCTGGGTCGAGGCGACGCCAAGCCCGGCAATGCCGACACGCAGCTTAGCGCCACGCTTGAGCTGAGGGGCTTGACCCTTAGCCACGACCCACCAGCCGGAATGAGTGTTCGATGACAATCCCCTTATTTAAGACGAGATCCGGCACCTCACGCACCGGTCAATTCCGAATAATAGCGCCAAGACGACCCCAGATGTGTCGACGGCTTACTGGATGCACGGCTCTTGGCGATACGGCGCTTATATTCAGCAATGTCTTCATCTGGGATCAATTCAGGATCCCCAAGAAGCCGCGCGCGGTAATTCATTTCCGCAAGCTCACCCAATTTGATGGCGGTCACCGTTGCTTCTTCAACACTGGCCCCGGCGGTGGTGATGCCGTGCCCCTTCATCAGGCAGACCTTTTTCTGCCCCATGACCTTGGTGAATTCGTCACCCAGCTCGTCACTGTTGATGGTGACGGACCGCCCGTAAGTGGGAATGCCATCGAGCACCAGTTCCAGGCTTGAGGGATCATAAGCGCCATAGATCGGCTCCAGTTTCTTGTTGCAAATGGTGAACAAGACCACCGTCGCCGGATGGATATGGATGACGCTGTTGACCTCGGGCCGGGTCTTATAGAGCCACGTATGGATAAAGACCTCATTAGGAGAGGCGAGCCCGTCGGGGCCATCCACCTTGCGGCCCGTCATATCGACCTTGATGACCTGTTCGGCACGCGTATAGCGCACACCGACCTCATCCCGGCCACGGGCCCGGATCAGGATATGTTTCCCGTCCGGCGCCCGGGCGCTGACATGCCCGGTGGTTGCCTTAGTCAATCCCAATTCACCAACGATACGGCATGACTTGGCCACCAATTCCCGTGCCGAGGCCTCCTCGGCAGATGCCCCAGCCATCGATCAGACCTTGAGATTGAAGACTTTGCGGGCGTTGTCTTCGAAGATCATCTTCTTATCCGCCTCGGAAAGGGCAGCAATCGATTCGATCAACGGCCGCGTGTCATCCAACCACTTACCGGTTTCCGGGTCCTTGGCGGTACCCGCGCCAGGCCGTTCGGTGCCGAACATGCAGCGATCCGGCCCCGCCCAACGGAACAGCATCTCGAGCGCGTCCTTGGTGTAGAGCGCAGTATCGAAATAGAGCCTCCGCAAGCTTTCCTCGAAGGTCTCCTTCGCCCGGCCACCCTTGATGCGGGCCGCGCGGAACCGGCCGATCTGATAGGGAATCGCGCCGCCGCCATGGCAGATAATGAGTTTGAGCTTGGGAAAATCCTCAAACACTTTGGAGCTTAGCAACGAGATGATGGCAACGCTTTCTTCGATGATGAAGTTGAGCGTGTAGTTATGCCGATGCGCACGGCAACCAGCGCCATGGACCATTGCCGGGACGTCGAGTTCCACCAATTTTTCATAGATTGGATACCAATATTCGTCGCCCATGCCCGGAGGCGGATCAAGATTTTCACTCGGATCGGAATTAAGCAAACAACCGACGAAGCCCATTTCCTTGACGCAGCGTTCCAATTCCGGGATCGAATTTTTGGGGCTCACACCCATGTTTTGCGGCAGTGATGCCATGCCGATGAATCGTTCGGGGAACAGTTTCACCTGCTGCGCGGTGAGATTGTTACAAGCCTCGGTGAAGCCATGGACGAGCTGTTCTGGTTTTTCAGAATGCATCATCTGATAGGGACGCGGCGAAATGATCTGATAATCCGTACCGACCTGATCAAGCTGCTCCAAATGCGATGAACCACCATGGACCGGCTTATTGAGCGCCTCCTTGACCAGGTCATCAGACATTTTAAGCGGTCCCCGGGGGCGTGACCGGCTCGCCAACAGATTCGACTTATAGGCAAATAATTCGGCTGGCGCCGTAAAATGGGCGTGGATATCGATAATCATCATGCTCTCCCTATTCGCGCCAGTAGCGGCGCCTGTTTGTTGTTGTCATCTTAAGGCGCTGGGCGCCGGTGGTAAATATCAGGCCGCCTGGTTCTCCCAATAGGCAAAGCCCATGGCGCAGCCAACGCCCTGGGGACTGCGATAACATGGCACATAATCCACCATGGTACCGCCTGCTTTTGCCGCCGCCGCGGCGATGATCCAATTACGGATTTCTGAAGTGCCGGCAACCAGGGTTTCATTGGGCATGGATGCCATATAGTCAAAATCACGCGTCTTGAGGGCGGTGATGAATTCCTGGTCCAGCTTTTCATCGATAACGGTATGGCTCAGCCCGCCCGAACCAATGATCGCCACTCGCCCGGCACTGGAGGACGCAGAAATGGCCTCCCCCAGGGCTTTGCCCAAGGCAATGCAGCGGCGCGCGCTCGGGGCCGGTGGGTAATAGGTATTGACCATCAGCGGCACGATCGGGATGTCGGCATCAGGTGTGAGAAATTCCAACACCCGCCCGAAGGCGTGGCCAAGCCCGCCTTCGTAGCGCGTTTCCCGTGACCAGGATGGGTCAAAACCACGATCCATGAGTCCTTCAAGCAATTCATTCGCCAGCGGCGCATTGACCTTGTAGCGGGTGATTTGATCGCCGGCCGAGGTGCCGAAGTACCGGTATTTACGGGTGGCGTTCACTTCTTCATCAATGAACATTGTGAACGGCGGCATATTATCGTCGAGGATATTTTCATGCTGGTCGTCACCGGTGATGAAGATGGTATCCGGTGCCCAGGCCTTCAACCGATCGCGCAGGGCGCCAATGGCCGTGTTGCAACGGTCGGCATAGGCCCGCATATTTTCCAGCGTCAATTCCGCTTCAATCCCCGGTTTCGGGTTGAACGGCCCCTTGGCCCGGGCCGGCAGATCCGACCATTTATCTGATGGGGTCAAAAGCTGCGGCGCATGGGACATCGCCATGCAACCAATAATATCTGCCATTTCTCCCTCCCCTGTGGTGGGCCCTTTGTGGCCCGCTTATTCTGTCTGGCTATCTTACTATCTAACTTACTATCTAACTTACTATCTAAAACATTTGTTGATTGACGAAATTGTGCATCCGCGATTACGTGGATTCAAGCGCCGCATAGAAGCGCCGAGGGTGGTCAGGACGATTATCCAAAGGCGCCGATGATGAATTACCTGGAATCGGGAAAGAATATCTTCCATTCGGTGGGCAGGGGAGAGCTACATGGCCGACAACGTACTGACCGGTGACGACCTGCCGCTTAAGGTAAAACTGGCGGTTTACGGGTCCGGCCTGTTCTCCAACTCGATTTCCAACATGATGAACATCGTCGTGCCGCTGTGGGCGCTGGCGCTTGATCCCACGCCGCTCACCCTGGGGCTGATCCTGGGGGCCCGCTCGATCTTGCCGTTGCTGCTGGCCATCCACAGTGGTGTGCTGATGGACCGCATCGGGACCCGGCGGGTGTTGTTGTTTTTCGGCATGATGGCCATCCTCACCACCCCGCTCTATCCCGCGATGCCCTTCATTCCGGCGCTGATTGCCCTGCAAATGCTCAACGGCTTGGCCGCCTCCATGGGTTGGGTCGGCGCCCAGACCCTGGTCGGCCAGATCATGCGGGGCTCCACCCGCCACGCCGGCAGGTTGACCTTCGCCAGCCGCATCGGCGCGATCGCCGGTCCGCCGGTGATTGGCGCGGTTTGGGATATTTTTGGCGCCTGGCCCGCCTTCATCCTGCTGACCATCCCCGGCATTGCCATGTTGATGACGGCCAGTGTTTTGCCGCCCGATTCGTTATCCCAGCAGGCCGACGGCAGCCCCCGACCCGCTTTCGAACTCCGCCAATTACTGCCCCGGCCCGCAGATTACATTGAAGCCTTCCGTTTGCTGGCAGTGCCAGCCATCACCTTCGTGGTCTTGGTGGCAATGATCCGGATTTCAGGTAATGGCGTGAAATCGTCCTTCTGGGTGGTCTATCTGGAACAGATTGGTATGACTGGAACCTTGATCGGCCTATTGTCATCGGCCAATTCAGTGGCCGGCGGCGGCTCGGCACTGATGGCGCGCGCCGCAACCCGTATCATGACCGCACCCCATCTGCTGTTTTTCACAGTCGGGTTATCTATCGTCTTGATCACCATCACGCCGCTGATGACGTCGTTTTTTCTACTCTTGGTAGTAACTGCCCTGCGTGGCGCCTCCATGGGCGTCAGCCAGCCCGTTATGATTTCGATCATGTCGAAGGCCAGCGGCACCCGCCAAGGCCATGCGGTGGGCCTACGCACCACCACCAACCGCTTGATCGCAGTTTTCATCCCGATTTCTATGGGCGCCCTCATGGAGGTTTTTGGAATAGAGATGAGCTTCTATATCATCGGGGCTCTCATTGGCACCCTGATGATCCCAACCTTGATCGCCATGCGGCGGGCCGGCCTCGCGACACTGCCCCCAGGCACAAATCCCTTGTAAGTCACTAATAACTAAAACTAAATATCATTAGATATCATATTCCATAAGGCCACATGAGCACGGTCGAATATAAATGACGATCAGCTATAATGGACAAAATACATCGGCATTTAAGCAAGAGCCGCCACAGGGAGATTAAAATGACATTACGACTTTTAACCATGGCTGCCGGCGCCTTGGCGCTGGCAATGACTTCAGGCAGCGCCAACGCTGCCCTCGACGAAGACTGGAAAACGGTCCTCGCCAAAGCCAAGAAAGAAGGCCTCGTGGTCGTCCACGGCGCCCCCGGCAAACGCTATAGGCAGGTTTTTCTCAACGGCTTTCGTGACGCATATCCCGATATCAAAATAAAATTCTCCGGCGCGTCTAATCGCGTTGACCTGCCCAAGCTGCTGCGCGAACGCAAGGCCAAGATTTATGGCTGGGATCTTTGGATTTCGGGTTCAGGCACGGCGGTCGGGCGCATGAAGCCGCGCGGCATCTTCCAGCCGCTGGAACAGATCCTGACCAAGGCAACCATGAACGACAAGCATTGGATAGGTGGCTTCGATGATGGTTGGATGGATGTTGAAAAGAAATTTTTCTATTCCTTCGATGGCTCTGTGCAAAACCCAATCCAGGTCAATTGGGATGTGCTCAAAAAATCGGAGTTCAAATCCATCAAGGATCTCATCAAACCGGAATTCGCCGGCAAGATCGTCTGGGACGAACCGCGCCTCAACGGGTCAGGCAACGGCGCATCACTAACGATCTTTAAAAACTTCGGCGAAGAATTCCTGCGCAAACTCTATACCCAGAAAATCGTCTTCACCTCCAACCGCCGCCAGCTGGCAGAATGGGTGGTGCGCGGGCGCTATCCGATCGGCGTTGGGCTTGGTGAGAACGATCTTAAAGTGTTCCAAAAACAAGGGCTTGGCCTGAATGTGAAGCCCCTGCCCGACAGCTACTACAAGATCCAGCAGATCAGCCCGGGTTTCGGCTCAATCGGCTTCATTGACAAAGCACCGCACCGCTACGCTGCAGCCGTATACGTCAACTGGCTGTTGAGCAAAAAGGCCCAAGACATCTGGGCCAAGGTGCCGCGTAATTCACGCCGCACGGACGTCAAGCCGGGCGATCCAGCCTTGGCCCCACTGGCCGGGGTCGCATATTTCAATGGCCAAAAGGAAATTTTTTCCAAGACCCGTTACAAGATGCAAGCGATTGCCAAGGAAGTCATTGCGGCACCGCTGGAAAAACGCAAACGGCGTAGCAAGCGCGGTAAAAAGAAAAAGAAGAACTAATAAGGCTGCGTTGATTTTATAAAATAATGAAAGGACCGCGGCCCTCACGGGCCGCGGTTTCCAACATCGTGACCACACCCATTATCGAAGTCCGTGATTTAGTCAAAACCTTCGGTGCGGTTAAGGCGCTCGATGGGATCAGTTTTTCCATCGGCAAGGGGGAGGTGTTTACCCTGCTCGGCCCATCAGGCTGCGGCAAATCGACGACGCTGCGCATCGTTGCCGGCCTGGAAACCGCCAATGGTGGTGAGATTCAGTTGAATGGCAAGTCGATCCTCTCAATAAAGCGACATATCAATGTCGCGCCGGAAAAGCGCGATATGGGCATGGTGTTTCAGTCCTATGCCATCTGGCCCCACATGACCGTGGCCGAAAATGTCGCCTACCCCCTCAAATTACGGAAGGTACCCTCGGCTGAGATCCAGGACCGGGTCGCCAAGGCGCTCGACCTGGTCGACCTCACGATCCAGGCAGACCGTGATGCACCCAAACTGTCCGGTGGCCAGCAGCAGCGAGTTGCCCTCGCCCGCGCCTTGGTCTACGAGCCCGAGGTCTTGTTGCTGGATGAACCACTCTCAAACCTCGACGTCAAACTGCGCGAACAGATGCGGTTTGAATTGAAGCTTCTGCAAGAACGGCTCGGCTTGACGTTAATTTACGTCACCCATGATCAATCTGAAGCCTTAAGCCTCTCCAATCACATCGCTCTGATGAACCTCGGGCGGATTGAACAACTCGGCAGCCCGAATGAATTGTATGAGCATCCGGCGACCGAATTCGTGCGTGATTTCCTCGGCAAAACCATCACTCTGGCCGGCACGATTACCGCCGTTGAGAATGGCACCGCCCGGGTTGCGCTTGCCAGTGGATCTGGCGAGCTTTCCTGCCCGGCAACCGGCGCCAACGCAACAGCAGGCAATGCCGTGACACTGGCAATTCGCCCGGAACGGGTCCAACTGACCCCCGATGCCAGCAGCGGCAATAACCTTACCGGACACATGGAAACCGTTCTTTACCAAGGTGACCGCAGTGAATGTCTAGTCCGCGTCGGCGATGAGCTGATCACCGTTTACGGCCCGCCCGAAGCAGTGAGCTTGCGTGGCCAGGACGTTACCCTTGGACTCGCGCCGGAGGCCATCAGCCTATGGCCGAGGTAACCATGCCCTTCATAGAGCGTCACGCGCGCCAGTTCTTTGAACTGCGCACTATATTATTCACCCTGGTGCTGCTTATCACGCTATTCCTGGTGCTTTATCCCGTCCTGCTGATTGTCTTTTACAGTTTTTCAAGTGCCGAAGTGGGCGAAGACTTTGTCTTCGGTTGGGATGCGTGGAAATACGCCCTCAACGAACCGGCCATGTTCGGCACCATCGTCAATACGCTGAAACTCCTCCTGGCGATCAACCTGATCGCCTTCCCCATCGCCGTTATCATTTCATGGGTCTTGGCGCGGACTGATATTCCCTACCGCCACGGTCTTGAATTCATGTTCTGGATTTCGTTTTTTCTGCCGTCTCTGGCAGTGACCTTGGGCTGGATCATGTGCCTTGATCCTGAATACGGGGTGTTTAACCGCCTTGTCGCGCTACTGCCCTTTGTTGATAAAGGGCCCTTCAATATCTATTCGTTCTGGGGGATTGTCTGGGCCCATCTCGGTGCTAATTCCATTGCGATCAAGGTCATGTTACTAACGCCGACCTTCCGCAATATGGATTCATCACTGGAAGAAGCCTCGCGGGTGGCCGGCGCCGGTCGAATGGGAACGCTCGCACGTATCGTCGTCCCGGCGATGCTGCCCGCCCTGATTGCCATCCTGCTAATGGCCATGATCCGCGCCATGCAATCGTTTGAGATTGAGCTGGTCCTTGGCCCACCGTTTCAGTTCTATGTTTATTCCACCAAGGTCTACTCCCTGATCGCCCAGGACCCACCGGCCTTTGGGGCGGCCGCGGCGCTAGCGACCCTCGGCCTCGCCGCCATATTACCGCTGATCTTCGCCCAACGCTGGATCTCCACACGCCGCCAATACACCACTCTGACCGGACGTCTGCAGGCACAGCCCGTACATCTTGGCCGCTGGCGTATTCCCGTATTCTTGGCCGTCCTTGCCGTGGTGCTGACCCTGACAGTCATTCCACTTACTTTCGTTGCGCTCGCCTCTTTCATGAAGCTGTTTGGCTTTTTTCATATTCCCGATCCCTATACCGTCGCGCACTGGATCACGATTTTCCAAGATGAAATCTTCCTCCAATCAATCGGCAATACACTGGTGATGTCAGGGGGTGCCGCTGTTTTATCCGTCGTCTTGTTCTCGCTGATCGCCTATTTCACTGTGCGCACCACCTTCAGGGCCCGGGCACTGCTCGATTTTGTGTCCTGGTTGCCCTTTGCCGTTCCCGGCATCCTGTTCGGCGTCGGGTTGCTGTTTGTGTTCTTGGAATCACCCCTGTTCCGGCCCCTATACGGCACCATGTGGCTGCTGATCCTGGCGACGGTCGTCTCGTCGATGACGCTGGGCACCCAAATTATCAAGTCCAACATGATGCAAATGGGCCATGAACTGGAAGAAGCCTCACGCGTCACCGGCGCCACATGGTGGCACACGTTTACCCGGGTCGTCCTGCCGATCATGGTGCCGGTGCTGTTGCTGGTCGGTGTCATGAATTTTATTGGCGCGGCACGTGACGTTGCCTCAGTAGCGCTGGTCGCAACGGCAGATACCAAGACACTGGCACTTCTGCAGCTCGATTACATGGTCGAAGGACGATATGAGGCAGGTGCCGTGGCATCCTTGGTGGTGGTCATCATGTCCACCGGCCTCGCCTTGCTTGCCCGTACTTTGGGCCTGCGCATCGGCATCCGAAATTGAGTGAGATACAGGCGGTCATCCAGCCGATGATCCGCTAAAATATTACCAACGGGACCTTCGGTAATTAGAGAACGGCCATGCTATCGCGCGAAAACAATGATCTTTTGACATTGACCGGGCCCGGCACCCCGGGCGGCAACCTGTTCCGGCGTTATTGGCTGCCGGCCTGCCTATCGGCCGAAGTCCCCGAACGCGAAGGCCCACCGGTGCGGGTGAAAATTTTAGGTGAGGACTTGGTGGCCTATCGCGATCGCGACGGCCATGTGGGGTTGATTGGGGCATTTTGTCCACACCGTGGCGTTGACCTCTATTTTGGGCGCAACGAAGATGGGGGGCTGCGTTGCCTCTACCATGGCTGGCTGATGAATGCCGAAGGGCGCGTGCTGGATGCACCCGCCGAACCCGACCCCAAAGTTATCTGCAAGGATGCCCGCCATACCGCCTACCCGACCCATGAAGTTGCGGGCGTCATCTTCACCTATATGGGACCGCCCGAAAAAAAGCCCCTCTTCCCAGCCTATCGCTTCACACAAATTCCCGGCAATCACACCTATGTCACAAAATCTTTTCAAGAATGCAATTACCTGCAAGGGCTCGAAGGCGAATGTGATTCCGCGCATCTGTCATTCCTGCACCGCGCCCTCAGGGGGCCTCTGGCCAAACGCGCCATTTTCACTAGCCGCACCCCCACTTATGATTATGAGCGCACCAATTTCGGCTTGCGCCTGATCGCCACACGGGTAACTGAAGATGACCGGCTGTATGTCCGTGTTTCGAGTTTCGTCATGCCGTATTCATGCTGGGTCCCGGCGCGCAATCGCGAATCCCACATGCATGTGCCGATCGACGATACCCATAGCTGGCGCTATGACCTGGGCGTGCTCGACGAGCCCCTATCCGACATCCCCAGCGTCGACGACCGTGGCGAGTTCCTGGACGATAACTTTCACAAAATCCCCAATCGGTTGAATGACTACCTGCAGGATCGGGAGATGCAAAAATCCGACAACTTCACCGGTATGAAGGGATTCCTCGCCCAAGATTCCTGCGTCACTGAAAGCATGGGGCCCCGCGTTGACCGCTCGCGCGAATATCTGGGTCAAAGCGACGCCGGCATCGTCGCCGTACGCAATATGCTGCTCAAAGCGATCCGCGACCTGGAAAAGAACATCGACCCGCCGCATACGATCGTCGATGAAGACGATAATCTGTTTACTCATATCGATGCCTGTCAGGTCACCATTGACCAAGATGCGGATTGGCGGGCTGCACTACCCCATGTCGCGGCACAAAAGGCCGTACCAGGCATGGAACCACCTCCATTTCGCGACCCTGATCGCGCCCTCAAACGGGAGACCGGCACATGAGCAACACCATCAAAGCACTTGAGAACGATTTACGCATCGCCTCAACCATTCTCGAATGGGAATCGGGGGATATTTTTGGGCATGTTGGCGTGCGCTTACCAGATAATGCCGGCATTGCCTGCAAGGCCTTCCGCCCCGCATCGGATACCGAGACCGACTGGCTGGTCCATTTCAATTTTGATGTCGAACAAATCGGTGGCAACGGCATGCTACCGCTTGAGTGGCCTATGTATACGGAAATTTTCAACCAGCGTCCGGATGTTAATGCCATCAGCCATACCCATATGCCGGCCTGTATCGCGCTCAGCCTGCTCGACCTTCCGGTGCTGCCCGTTCATTTACAATCGGCTAAATTCAAACGCGCCGTCCCAATCCATCCGCGCCCAATCCACATCAAGGACCGCGCCGAAGGCCAAGCCCTGGCCGATACCCTCGG